>NZ_JBLEBI010000139.1:0-18112 GCF_047340315.1 Streptomyces sp. AF1A | reverse complement strand
CCGTCCTCGCGCTCGGCGGCGGGGCGATCCTCGACGCGGACACCCGTGGCCTGCTCGTTGGGCACCGGGTGGTCTACCTCTCGATGGACGTGGAGGAGGCGGTCCGGCGGACCGGCCTCAACGTGGCCCGGCCGCTGCTTGCGGTCAACCCGCGCAAGCAGTGGCGCGAGCTGATGGAGGCCCGGCGGCACCTGTACGGGGAGGTCGCCGCCGCCGCCGTCGTCGCGACGGACGGCCGCACCCCCGACGAAGTCGCCGACAAGATCCTGGCCGTGCTTGCAGGCCGGGCGATGGACGAATACATCGCCCATGACTCAACGAATGGCAGAAATCCACTAGTTATCCGATGCGGCTGGAGCTCCGTTCCGTGGCACGGCAATGCTGAGTGAACAGAGATCATTGCGACCGAGGAGAAGCCATGAAGATCACCCGCCACCCTGCTGGCGCGCCCTGCTGGGCGGACCTCGACACCCCCGACGTCGCCTCCGCCCGCACTTTCTACAGCTCCCTCTTCGGCTGGCAGGCCCTTGAACTGCCCAGCGGATACGTCAACTTCACGCTGGACGGAGAGAAGATCGTGGGTGCGGTGAAGCTCAGGGAGGGCCAGGAGCACTCGGCCGGCTGGAGCGTCTACTTCATGTCGGACAACCTCAACGGGACGACCAAGGCGGTCGAAGAGGCCGGAGGTCGCGTCGTCAGCCCGCCGACGAAGGTGTCGGTCGCCGGTAGCGCCGCCGTCTACGCGGCCCCCGACGGCGCGGTCTTCGGCGCCTGGGAGCCCGACAAGCACCCTGGTTCCGGGCTGGTGCGCGAGCCCGGAACGCCGTCCTGGTTCGGGCTGAGCAGTCCGCACGCCGAAGGTGCCAAGGTGTTCTACGCCCAGGTCTTCGGCTGGACCGCCTCCGGATCCCCGGCCGGGGGCGCTACTGCGGACTTGACCTTCGTCGGCGGAGTCGCCCCCTTCGGCGGCGTCACCGGCGTGCCCGAGGAGGCGGCCGCATGGACCCTGCACTTCGGTGTGGAGGACATCGAGGGTGGTGTGGCCAAGGCGATCGAGTTGGGCGGCACCCTCGTATCCGCACCCTACGAGGCAGTCGGCGTCGGACGTGCCGCCGTACTGAAAGATCCGGTGGGTGCAGCCTTCGCGCTCGTCCAGCACGCCTGACAACCGGCTGCCGCCCCGCCGGACCTGCGCTTCCCGCAGGGGCGGCAGCGCCCGGCAAGGCCAGGCTCACACGCTGCCACAACACTTTGGTCAGGTGCACGCATCCTTCAGACGACTTGCCCGGGATGGAAGAAACCCCTGAGACCGGCCGCGCGGCTAGCGTGTGCCGGATGCCGTGAGCACGATCGGCCTATCGGCCTACCCAGGACTTCCGTATGGCGGAGGGAGGTGGTTTCGCCGTGCAGAGCGAACCTCCGAGTCAGCCCGCGCGTACCGCCATTCCGTACCCGGGCGCGTTGTGACGGCTCAAGCCCGCATGCCGTCCGGGCGGTGACGGTTCCGGTAGGCGCTTCCGAGCCGGAGAAAGTCCCAATCCCGCCGAGGTGATCTTGCCATGACGTACACCCAGCTGCCCGACGAGATGCCGACCGAGCTCCAGGACGCACTGGAGCGCCACGATCTGCGAGATGTTCAGCACCTGCTGGGTCGGCGCCGACCGCACGTGATCGCCGACGATCTGGCACGGATGGACGCCGGGGACGCGGTTGTCGCATTCCGGTTGTTGGACAAGGACCAGGCCATCGAGGTCTTCGAGGAACTGGACCCCGTGGATCAGCAGGCCATTCTGATGGGGTTGCGGGACTCGGCGTTCCGTGAGCTTGTGGAGGATCTGGACCCTGATGACCGGGTGCGCATGCTGCGTGAAGCGCCCGCCAAGGTGGTCCGTAGGGTCCTGGCCGGCCTCAGCGCACGCGAGCGTCAGGTGACGGCTGCGCTCCTCGGTTACCCGGAGGGATCGGTGGGCCGCTACATGACGCCCGAGGTCGTGTCACTCGACCTGGCCATGACCGTCCGGCAGGGACTTGACCGAGTGCGACTCAGGGGCGCGGACGCGGAAACCGTCTACACGCTCCCGGTCGTGGACTCCGGGCGCCGCCTCACCGGTGTGGTCACCTTGCGGGAACTGGTACTCAGTTCCCCGGATGACGATGTAGTCGACCACGTCGTCACCGGCGCTCCCAGGGCCCAGGCCGCCGATCCGGCCGAGGACGCCTCGCGTCTGATGCGCGAGACCAACGCGCTCGCCCTGCCTGTCGTGGACAGCGAGGAGCGGCTCGTGGGTCTGCTCACCATCGATGACGCGGTCGAGGTCATCGAGGAGGCGGACACGGAGGACGTCGCGCGGCAGTCCGGGACGGCACCATGGCTGGGGCACTACATGGCCGCTACGGTGTGGCAGCTGGCCCGGTACCGGGTCGTGTGGCTGCTGCTCCTGCTGCTGGCGGCGACCCTCACGGTGACCGTGACGGAAGCCTTCGAGAGCACCCTTGAGAAGGTCACCCAACTGGCCACGTTCATCCCGCTTCTGATCGGCACTGGCGGCAACACGGGAGCGCAGGCGGCCACCGCTGCTGTCCGGGCGCTCGCTGTGGGCGAGGTGCGCATCTCCGACCTGCCGGCGGTTGTCTGGCGCGAGTGCCGGGTGGGTGTGGTGCTGGGAACCATGCTGGCTTCGCTCGGGATGGTGCTGGGCACCCTGTTCGTCGGCGCACACATCGCCGTCGTGGTCGGGGTCGCGTTGGTGATCATCTGCGGGTGGGCAGCGACGGTGGGCGGCACCATGCCGCTGCTGGCCAAGCGCCTTCACATCGACCCTGCGGTCGTCTCGGCCCCGATGGTGACGACTCTCGTGGACGCCACGGGCCTCGTGATCTACTTCCTGACCGCCCGTGCGGTGCTGGGCATTTGACCGGAGGCGTGCCCGCCTATCGAGTGCTTCTTCAGGCCCAGGATTGGCACAGTAGCGTGACTTCTCGTTTCCAGCTCTCCCTCTGCACCAGATCGTGCCTGCGCTGGGTACATCGCCAGGCGTCCAAGGGCTCGAACAGCTCACCGGGCAGATCAATGAGCTGAACCAACGTCTGACCCGGCTCGTCGAACACCACGCCCCACAGCTACTCGTACCAGTAGGCATCGGCCCGGACAGCGCAGTCACCTTGCTGATCGCCATGGGTGACAACCCCGAGCGGCTGAACACCGAGGCGTCCTTTGCTGCCCTTTGCGGAGTCAGCCCCATCGAGTACTCCTCCGGCCGGCGGAGCACGCGCCGGCTCAACTACGGCGGCGACCGGCAGGCCAACGCGGCCCTGCACCGCATCGTCTTCACCCGCCTGCGCCACGACCCGCGCACCCAGGCGTACTACGAACGCCGCACCCAGGAGGGCAAGACCCGACGCGAGATCATCCGATGCCTCAAGCGATATGCCGCCCGGGAAGTATTCAACCTGGTCAGACCGGTTTCCCGCACCCCCGTGTTATAGGGGCGTCCGTGAGACGTGAGAGGGTCTGGGGCGTGAGTGAGACACCCCCGAACACCCTGCAATACCGCTTCGACGGGCCAGAAGACGCTCCGGTCCTGATCCTGGGTCCCTCACTGGGTACCACATGGCACATGTGGGACCGCCAGGTCCCGGAGCTGACCAGGCAGTGGCGGGTCTTCCGCTTCGATCTGCCCGGACACGGCGGGGCGCCCGCCCACCCGGCCGGTTCGGTGGCCGAGCTGGCGGCCCGGCTGCTGGCCACGCTGGACGCGCTGGGCGTGCAGCGGTTCGGGTACGCGGGCTGCGCGCTGGGCGGCGCGATCGGCATCGAGCTGGCCCTGCGCCACCCCGGGCGGCTCGCCTCGCTCGCGGTGGTCGCGGCCTCGCCCCGGTTCGGCACGGCCGACGAGTTCCGCCAGCGCGGGGTGATCGTGCGCACGAACGGGCTCGACCCGATCGCGCGGAACGCGCCCGACCGCTGGTTCACCGGCGGGTTCGCCGCCGCCCAGCCCGCCATCACCGAATGGGCGGTGCAGATGGTCCGCACCACCGACCCGGGCTGCTACATCGCGGCCTGCGAGGCGCTCGCCGTGTTCGACGTGCGCCCCGAGCTGGGCCGCGTGGGCGTGCCGACGCTCGTGCTGGTCGGCTCCGACGACCGGATCACCGGGCCGGCCGAGGCCCGCACCCTGGTGGCGGGCATCCCGGACGCCCGGCTCGCGGTCGTCCCCGGCGCCTCGCACCTGGTCCCGGTCGAGCAGCCCGCCGCCGTGACCGACCTGCTGGTCCACCACTTCTCCACCGCCTGGCAGCAGCCCTACGACACCGGTCAGACGGCCCTGCCGGGCGTCGTGGCCGTCCCGGCGCCGGCGGTGGCCGCGCAGGCCGGTCCGGTCGCCGAGATCGCCCCGGCCGCCGTACCGGCACCGTCTGCCGCCGGGCCCGACCGCTACGACACCGGGCTCAAGATCCGCCGGGAGGTGCTCGGCGACGCCCACGTCGACGGGGCGCTGGCCGGGGCCGACGACTTCTCCGGCGACTTCCAGGAGTTCCTCACCCGCTACTCTTGGGGCGAGATCTGGGACCGGCCGGGCCTGGACCGCCGTACCCGCAGCTGCATCGCGCTCACCGCGCTGGTCGCGGGCGGCCACCTGGAGGAGCTGGCCCTCCACACCCGGGCCGCGCTGCGCAACGGCCTCACCCCGGACGAGATCAAGGAAGTGCTGCTGCAGGCGGCCGTCTACTGCGGGGTGCCGGCGGCGAACGGCGCGTTCCGGGTGGCCCAGCGGGTCATCCGCGAGGAGACCACGCCCGCCGAGTGAGCCCCGCGACGCCGCCGCACGCGGCGTACCGCCGGGTCCGGCAGGATGGTGAGACATGAAGCTCACGAAGAAGTCCCACGCCTGCGTCCGGCTCGACAAGGACGGGCAGACGCTCGTCATCGACCCGGGAGCGTTCAGCGAGGAGGACGCCGCGCTCGGCGCGGACGCCATCCTGATCACGCACGAGCACCCGGACCACTTCGACGAGTTCCGGCTCCGGGCCGCCATGGAGATCAACCCGGCGGCCCGGATCTGGACGCTGAAGTCGGTCGCCGAGCGGATCGAGGCGGCCTTTCCGGGCCGGGTGCACACCGTCGGCCACGGCGACACCTTCACCGCCGCGGGCTTCGACGTGCAGGTCCACGGCGAACTGCACGCCGTGATCCATCCGGACATCCCGCGGATCACGAACGTCGGCTATCTGATCGACGGCGGCAGGGTCTTCCACCCCGGCGACGCCCTCACCGTGCCCAGCCACCCGGTGGAGACGCTGCTGCTGCCGGTGATGGCCCCCTGGAACAAGATCTCCGAGGTCATCGACTACGTCCGCGAGGTGCGGCCGCAGCGCGCCTACGACGTGCACGACGCCCTGCTCACCGACCTGGCCCGCCCGATCTACGACCGCCAGATCAGCGCCCTGGGCGGCACGGACCACCAGCGCCTGGCGCCGGGGGCCTCCGCGAAGGTCTGAGGCCCGCTGTCGGACCCTGCGGGTAGGTTGTGAGGCATGCGCATCGCTACCTGGAACGTGAACTCGATCACCGCCCGCCTCCCGCGGCTGCTGGCCTGGCTGGAGAGCAGCGGCACCGACGTGCTCTGCCTCCAGGAGGCCAAGATCGCCGAGGAGCAGTTCCCGTTCGAGCAGCTCCGGGAGCTCGGCTACGAGGCGGCGGTCCACGCGACCGGCCGGTGGAACGGCGTGGCGGTGCTCTCCCGCGTCGGCCTCGAGGACGTCGTCAAGGGCCTGCCCGCCGACCCGGGCTACGAGGGCGTGACGGAGCCCCGCGCCGTCTCGGCGACCTGCGGCCCGGTGCGCGTCTGGTCGGTGTACGTGCCCAACGGCCGCGAGGTCGGCCACCCGCACTACGCCTACAAGCTCCAGTGGTTCGAGGCCCTGAAGGCGGCCGTGTACGGCGACGCGCAGGGCAGCCGCCCGTTCGCCGTGCTGGGCGACTACAACGTGGCCCCAACGGACGACGACGTCTACGACCCGGCGGCCTTCGAGGGCTCCACCCATGTCACCCCCGCCGAGCGTGCCGCCCTCGCCTCGCTGCGCGAGGCGGGCCTGGGCGACGTGGTGCCGCGCCCGCTGAAGTACGACCGGCCGTACACGTACTGGGACTACCGCCAGCTCTGCTTCCCCAAGAACCGCGGCATGCGCATCGACCTGGTGTACGGCAACGAGCCGTTCGCCCGGGCCGTCAAGGACGCCTACGTCGACCGGGAGGAGCGCAAGGGCAAGGGTGCGTCCGATCACGCGCCCGTGGTGGTCGACCTCGACGTGTGATGACACGCTGGGTCCATGAACCTTCCGTTCCTGGGCCACCGGCACAAGAAGAACGGTGCCGCGGCGGTTCCCGCCGACCCCGAGGGAGTCGCCGCGCTGCTGTCCGAGTGTGAGCTGCTGCGGGCGCAGGCGGACCGGGCGGGCGTCCGCCTCGACGACAGCCCGGCCTCCCTGGAGGCCCTGGACCAGATCGTGCCGCGCTGGCGCGACGACGCCGAGCTGCTGCCCTGGCTGGGCAACGACGCGGGGCTGTACCTGGGCACGGTCGTGGTGCGCACCGTGCCCGGCGCCGCCTGGAGGATCCGCGCCGACGGCGAACCCGTCGTACGCCTCGCCTCCGGCCGCGAGGTGGAGGTCGTGGGCGCCGGGCAGGAGTGGGCGGCGAGCGGTGCCCCCGAACTGTCCCAGCTGTACGGGGAGATCGCGGAAATCTGACCTCGCGCCGGGTCGTCGCCGCCGCGCGCCGTGTCGCCCGCCGTCATCGGCCCGTTGGCGGTCGCCCTGGAGGACATCGCCGGGCTTGCGCCTCATGTACGAGGAGTTCTTCCACGCGGGGAAGCTCATCGCCTCCAACCTCGACTACGATTTGCCGTTCATCCCTGTGGTGATGGTGATCTCGCCGATCCGCATCGGGATGTGCATGCTGCTCTCGTGGAGCGCCGGCCGGGTGTCCTGCCGTGAGCAGCGCAGTCCCAGGACCGGGGCCGTGGCTTTCGCCGCGGCCCGGCCGGGGGCGCTGCTGCCGGGTGGGGAGCCGCCCACGGCCCCGGGACCTTGAGGGGGGTGGCAGTTGACACGGGCCAGGCTCGTCCGGCGGCAGCCGGAGATCACTGCTCGCGCACGGGGACGGACACGTACGACGGGTCGTTTGCCGGCGAGGAGAAGGTCAGCTGCGCGCCGGGCGGGTTGTGCTCGCTGTACAGCGGGTCGACGGTGTCGACCACCAGCGCGAGGCGGTGCCCGGCGGGCACGTCGTAGGCCGTGGAGAACAGGTCCAGGCCGACGTCGAACGGTTCGCCGGGTGTCCGCCCGTGCCAGGTGTAGGGCGCGTTGGTGACCAGCTTGCCCACGCCGAACGGGCCCACGTCGTACAGGTAGGCGACGAAGGTGCCGCTCTCCGCGGTCGGGGTGAGCCTGGTGTGCAGCGTGGCGGTGCCGCGCACCCGCTGGGCGCTCGCGTACCTCTCCGACTGCCACACGGCCGCCCAGCGGCGCGGCAGCAGCGGAACCCAGGCCATCGGCGGCAGTTGGGCGACCTGGTCGAGGATGCTGGAGAGGAAGACGATTCCGCCGTCCGCGCCCGAGTCGACGTTCGCGTGGATGGTCGTCGAGCCCGCGAGCGCGATCTTCCTCCGGGTGGCGGCGATCGACTTCCAGTCCGGGTAGCCCTCGTATCCCCCCGCTGTACGGGACGTCAGCTGGACCGGCTGCTCGCGGTCGATGCCGTTGTCGGCACCCTTGAGGTAGTGGTCGAGCCAGCGCTCGGTGTCCGTCCACACGTCGTTGGGCAGTCCGAACAGGCCGGTGATCTCCGGGGTCGCGTGGTCGCCGGGGCGCAGCTCCAGCCGCTTGGGCACGGTGAGCTTCTCGTAGAAGTCCGCGTACTGGTTCACCGGGAAGACCGTGTCGCCCCAGGCGTTGGCGAGCATGACGGCCGGGCCGTTGCTGTTCAGCTCGTCGACATAGGTCGCGGCGGAACGCTTCCGCCCCCAGTCGATCATCTGCTGTTCCTTGGACAGGTCCGAGGAGTACACATTGTCGAAGATCTCGCGCAGTTCCGGGCTCTCGCGGCCGGTGAGGGTGGCCGTGCCGTCCAGGACGGCCGCAGCCTGCACGTGCTGGGTGCGGCCCGAGTAGATGGAGGCGATCAGGTCCGCCCAGCCGCTGAGCGCGGCCACGGCTCTGATGCGCTTGTCGTGGGCGGCGGCGAGCAGGCTGATCCCGGCGCCGTAGGAGACGCCGGCCATGCCGATGTGCCGCGGGTCGGCGGGGGTGTGGGCCAGGGCCCAGTCGATGACCTTGGAGGCGTCCGCTACATCCGGCGGACCGGCCACTTCTATTCGGCCGCCCGACTGCCAGAAGCCGCGCACGTTGTAGGTGAGCACCACATAGCCGGCGTCGGCGAGCCTCTGCGCCTGGGCGAGGTACTCGACCTGGGGGAAGCTCCAGCTCGTGGGCAGCACCAGGAGCGGATAGCGGTGCGAGCCGTCGGCGCCGGCCGGCGTGACGACGTTCGCCTTCAGCACGGTGCCGCCGTCGCCGGTGATGTCGACGAACCGGACGCCCGGGGCGGCCTGTGCCGCGGGGGCCAGACCGACGACGGTGCCCGCGATGAGCGCCGCGGACACCGCGCCGGCGGCCGATGCGCGCAGCGCGTTGCGACCTCGTCCCATGGGTCACTCCTTCACTGGTTCCAGTACAAAGTGACCCGACGGTAACCTCGAGGCCTTACCGTAAGTAACCCGTCGGTAAGTTTCGTACGGGTAAAGACTGTTGAAGGGCTAAGCGGCGGCCTCGGCGGAGGCCGTCTCGGGCAGCGGCCGGCGTGCCGCCCGCGTCACGTCGGCAACCAACTCCACCACGTCCGGGCCGTACGCCTGGGAGTTGAGCACCTTCAGCAGCAGCACGAAGGAGCCCGTGCCGTACTTGCGGGCCAACCGCTCGTGGTGGCGGGCGAGATAACGGGTGGCCGCCTGGTTCGTGATGGCGCTCTGGCCGCAGAACAGGAACACCGGGCGGGCCTGGCCGCCGGCGGTGACCCGCGCGAGCAGCACGTACTCGGCGACGCCGCGGTCCATCGGGTAGTGCTCGTCGCCGATGCGGAACGCGCCCCGCTCCGGCCCCGGTTCCGGGTCGGTGTTGATCCGCAGACCCGGCAGCATCGCCGCCATGTGGGCCGCCATGCGCCGGTTCGAGGCGGGACCGCCCACGCAGAACTCGGTGCGCTCGCCGAAGCCCTGCTGCACCGCGTCCTGGGTGACCACCTGCGCGTGGGCGCCGCAGTCCTTGATGAGCGCCGACAGTTCGAGCAGCGCGAACACGTCGAAGCGGTGCACAGCCGGCTCGGAGGCGGCCGGGTCGCGGTTGACGACGAGCAGCGACTCCGCGTTCTGCGGCAGCCCGAAGAAGGCCTGCTTGCGGCGGAGTTTGCGGCGCCACAGATAGCTTCGGGCGAGCCAGCCCAGCGAGGCGGAGATGCCGGTGGCCACCAGCCCCAGGACGATGTTGCGGACGTCGTCGTTCATGGCCGCGCATGCTAGCGGGCCCGGGCCTCGGGTACGTACCGGTGTTCGATCTGTGACGTTCGTGCGGCGGGCGACCCAGGCGTACTGTCGGTGATACGGCAATCTCGTTACGCTGCGCGGACTGTCCCGACGGGAGGTTCGGATGGGTCGTCCTGGCACGCGGAAACTGGCGGTTCTGGCGGTCTCGGCCGCCGTGGTGTCGGTGGGGGCGGCGGCGCCACCCGCCGCTACGACGAACGGGAGGCCGGCCAAGGTTCCCGTGGCCGTGGGCTACGGCGGCGCCGTCTCCAGCGTGGACGCCGACGCCACCGCCGCCGGCATCGAGGTGCTCAAGCACGGCGGCAACGCGGTCGACGCGGCCGTCGCCACCGCCGCGGCGCTCGGCGTGACCGAGCCCTACTCGGCCGGCGTCGGCGGAGGCGGCTACTTCGTGTACTACGACGCGAAGACGCGCACCGTGCACACCATCGACGGCCGCGAGACGGCGCCGCTCAGCGCCGACTCCGACCTGTTCGTGGAGAACGGCAAGCCGCTGTCCTTCGCCGACGCCGTCAGCAGCGGCCTGAGCGTCGGCACCCCGGGCACCCCGGCCACCTGGCAGACCGCGCTGGACGAGTGGGGCACCCGGAACCTCGGCGCGGTCCTGAAGCCGGCCGAGCGGATCGCCCGCGACGGCTTCACCGTCGACGACACCTTCCGCTCGCAGACGGCGTCCAACGAGACCCGGTTCCGCTACTTCCCCGACACGGCCAGGCTGTTCCTGCCGCACGGGCAGCTGCCCGTCGTCGGCTCCACGTTCAGAAACCCGGAACTGGCCCGCACCTACGAGGAGCTGGGCCGCAAGGGCATGGGCGCGATCTACCGCGGCGACATCGGCGACGACATCGTCAAGACGGTCGAGCACCCGCCCGTGGACCCCGCCTCCGGCTGGAACGCCCGCCCCGGCAAGCTGGCCGAGAAGGACCTCGCCGTCTACCGCGCCAAGCTCCAGGCGCCCACCAGGACGTCGTACCGCGGCCTGAACGTCTACTCCATCGCCCCCTCCTCCTCGGGCGGCACCACGGTCGGCGAGGCCCTCAACATCCTCGAGAACACGAACCTGTCCAAGGCGAGCGAGGTGCAGTACCTGCACCACTTCATCGAGGCGAGCCGCATCGCCTTCGCCGACCGCGGGCGCTGGGTCGGCGACCCCGCCTTCGAGAACGTGCCCACCGGGCAGCTGCTCTCGCAGCGGTACGCCGACTCGCGTGCCTGCCTGATCAAGGACGACGCGGTCCTCACCAGCCCGCTCGCGCCCGGCGACCCCCGCCACCCGGCGGCCTGCGGCAGCTCCGGCAAGGCGGCGCCGACGACGTACGAGGGACAGAACACCACCCACCTGACCGTGGCCGACAAGTGGGGCAACGTCGTCTCGTACACGCTCACCATCGAGCAGACCGGCGGCAGCGGCATCACCGTGCCCGGCCGGGGCTTCCTGCTCAACAACGAGCTGACCGACTTCTCCTTCGCCCCGGCCAACCCGGCCGTGCACGACCCGAACCTGCCCGGCCCGGGCAAGCGGCCGCGCTCCTCGATCTCCCCGACGATCGTCCTGGACCGGCACAACCGGCCCGTCGTGGCGCTCGGTTCGCCCGGCGGCGCCACCATCATCACCACCGTGCTGCAGACCCTGACCGAGTTCCTCGACCGGCATCTGCCGCTGGTCGAGGCGATCGCCGCGCCGCGCGCCAGCCAGCGCAACGCGTCGCATACCGAACTCGAACCGGCCCTGTACAACAGCGACCTGAAGAAGAAGCTGGAGGCGATCGGCCACTCCTTCACGCTGAACCCCGAGATCGGCGCGGCGACCGGCGTGCAGCGCCTGCCCGGCGGGAAGTGGCTCGCCGCCGCCGAGAAGGTACGACGCGGCGGCGGCTCGGCGATGGTGGTGGACCCGGCGCCGTAGGGCTCACGGCACCGCCGGTCTCACGACATCGGGGCGGGCGGCGGCGGGACCTCCTCCGTACGGAAGTCCAGCCGCCCGTCCCTGACGTCCACCAGGACCTGGCTGCCCTGGGAGACCGTGCCGTTCAGCAGCAGCCGGGACAGCTGGTTGTCCACCTCGCGCTGGATGGTGCGGCGCAGCGGCCGGGCGCCGTACTCCGGCTGGTAGCCGCGCTCCACGAGCCAGTCGATGGCCGCGTCGGTGAACCTGACCGTGACGCCCTGACCTTCCAGCAGCCGCCGGGTGCTCTCCAGCAACAGGTCGGTGATCTGCCGCAGTTGTTCGGTCGTCAGCTGCCGGAAGACCACGATCTCGTCGATGCGGTTGAGGAACTCCGGCCGGAAGTGCTCGCGCAGCGGTCGCAGGATCTGCTCGCGCCGCGCCTCCTCGTCGGCCTCCGCACCCGACGGCCCGAACCCGATCCCGGCACCGCGCCGGGTGATCGCCTCAGAGCCCAGGTTGCTGGTCATCACGATCACCGTGTTGGTGAAGTCCACGGTCCGGCCCTGGGAGTCGGTGAGGCGGCCGTCGTCCAGCACCTGGAGCAGGATGTTGAAGACGTCCGGGTGGGCCTTCTCCACCTCGTCCAGGAGCAGCAGCGAGTACGGGTGCCGGCGCACCACCTCGGTGAGCTGGCCCGCCTCCTCGTGGCCGACGTACCCGGGCGGGGCGCCGACCAGCCGGGAGACCGTGTGCCGCTCCTGGTACTCGCTCATGTCCAGCCGGACCATGCGGTCCTCGCTGCCGAACAGCGCCTCGGCCAGCGCCCGGGCCAGCTCCGTCTTGCCGACGCCGGTCGGGCCGAGGAAGAGGAAGCTGCCGATCGGCCGGCGGGGGCTCGCCAGTCCCGCACGGGAGCGCAGCACGGCCTCGGCCACCACGGAGACGGCCTCCTCCTGGCCGACCACCCGCTGGTGGAGGTGCTCCTCCAGACCGAGCAGCCGTTCCTTCTCCTCCTGCGTCAGCCGGCTGACCGGGATGCCGGTCTGCCGGGACACCACCTCGGCGATGGCCTCGGCCGTCACCTCCAGGTCCTGTCCCTCGTCGGCCCTGCCGCCGCCGCTGGCCTCGGCGATCCGCTGCTTCAGCTCGCCGATCCGGTCGCGCAGCTGCTTGGCCTGCTCGTAGTCCTCGCCGGCGACCGCCTGGTCCTTGTCCCGGGTGAGCTGGTCGACCTCCCGCTCCATCGCGCGCACGTCGGTGCCCTTCGTGCGGGCGCCGAGCCGCACCCGGGCGCCCGCCTGGTCGATCAGGTCGATCGCCTTGTCCGGCAGCCGGCGGTCGGTGAGGTACCGGTCGGACAGCTCCACCGCGGCGACCAGCGCCTCGTCGGTGTAGCGGACCTGGTGGTGGGCCTCGTACCGGTCGCGCAGCCCGCGCAGGATCCCGATGGTGTCCTCGACGGTCGGTTCGGGCACGAGGATCGGCTGGAACCGGCGGGCCAGCGCCGCGTCCTTCTCGATCCGGCGGAACTCCTCCAGTGTGGTCGCGCCCACGATGTGCAGCTCGCCCCGGGCGAGCGCGGGCTTGAGGATGTTGCCCGCGTCCATCGCGCCGCCCTCGCTGCCGGAGCCCGCGCCCACGACGGTGTGCAGCTCGTCGATGAACACGATCAGCCGGTCGGAGTTCTCGCGGATCTCGTCCACGATGTTGTTCAGGCGCTCCTCGAAGTCGCCGCGGTAGCGGGTGCCGGCCACGACCCCGGGCAGGTCCAGCGCGACGACCCGGCGCCCGGCCAGGATGTCCGGGACGTCACCGTCCGCAATGCGCTGGGCGAGGCCCTCCACGATGGCCGTCTTGCCGACGCCCGCGTCGCCGATCAGCACCGGGTTGTTCTTGCCGCGCCGCGACAGCACCTCGATGGTCTGCTCGATCTCGGTGTCCCGGCCGATCACCGGGTCGATCCGGCCCTGCCGGGCGAGGCCGGTCAGGTCGCGGCCGTACTTGTCCAGCGTGGGCGTGCCGGTGGGCCGCTGCCGCTCCGCGCGGGTCTGCGTGCTCTCCGGCGCCTCGGGCGGCAGCCTGCTCGCCGAGAACCGGGCCGCGTGCAGGATGTGCCCGGCCGCCGAGTCAGGGTTCGAGGCCAGCGCGCTCAGCACGTGTTCGGGGCCGATGTACCCGGCGCCGCTCGCTCGCGCCATGTCGTGCGCGTCGAGCAGCGCCCGCTTCACGGCCGGGGTCAGCGACAGCGAGGTCGGGGGCGGCGCCTCGCCCGGCGGGTGCTGCACCGGCCCCGCCCGCTCGTCGATCTCGTTGGCGAGCGAGTCGGGGTCCGCGCCGGCCCGGCTCAGCAGGCTCCGCGTCGGCTCCGTGGCCACGGCGGCGCGCAGCAGGTGCTGCGTGTCCAGGTCCCGGCTGCCGTGCTCGACCGCGTACAGGGCGGCTCCTCTGACCAGTTCCCGGGCCGGCTGGCTGAGCAGACGGCCGATGTCGATGTGGCGGGGGGCGGCGGCTCCGCCGGCGGCACCGCTGAAGAAGCGGGCGAGGAATTCGCCGAACGGGTCAGGAGGGTAGCCGTTGGTCATGGCAGTTGCGTTCCTTCGCTGACGACTGGCTCCGCCGGGTAACCGGATGGGACCCTGCTCATGCCCACGATGGCACGATCCGTTGGGGGTGGCATGTTCGCCCACGGGGGCGGGCGCCCCGGCAGCACGGGGCTGCGGGGGCGTCGTCATGACTGGTCGCGCCCGCGCCGGGAGCGGTCCGCGGTGCGCCCGTTTACCGCGGGTCACTGCCGGACGCGTGCCGTCGGGATGTGCGGACCTGCCTTCGCATCGCCACGGTGCGCTTGCCGCGCGCGAGCGGCGGAGCCACCGTCACGTGGGAAAGCGTGCCGTCGGATTGCGCGGCCCCCCTCGCTGATCGCCTGCGTGTGCTGGCCGCCCGCGAGCGGCGGAGCCTTGCTCGGTACGGATTCGCGTCCCGGTGGAGCCGGGACAGGTGCCGTCGGACGGCGTGGCCGTTGCTGGCCGCGCGCGACGGGCGGAGCCCGTCACGCAGGGAGGCGCGCCGTCAGGATGCGTGGGCCTTCTTCCGTGACGGCCACCGTGTGCTCGACGTGGGCCGCGCGGGAGCCGTCGGACGTGCGCAGGGTCCACCCGTCCGGGGCCGCGTGGTAGCTGTCCCTGCCGCTCGCGATGAGCATGGGCTCGATGGCGAGGACCATGCCGGGGCGCAGGGGGAGGCCGCGGCCGGGGCGGCCCTCGTTGGGGACGTCGGGGTCCTCGTGCATGCGGCGGCCCACGCCGTGGCCGCCGAAGCCGTAGGGGATGCCGTAGCCGGCCGCGCGGCAGACGCTGCCGACGGCGTGGGCGATGTCGCCGACGCGGTTGCCGGCGACGGCCGCCGCGATGCCGGCCGCCAGCGCCCGCTCGGCGGTGTCGATCAGCCGCAGGTCCGCCGGGCGCGGGCGGCCCACCACGAAGCTGATCGCCGAGTCGCCGACCCAGCCGTCGAGCTCGGCGCCGCAGTCGACGGAGAGGAGGTCGCCGTCGCGCAGCCGGTAGCCGGTGGGGATGCCGTGCACGATCGCGTCGTTGACCGAGGCGCAGATCACGGCGGGGAAGGGGGTCGGCGCGAAGGAGGGGCGGTAGCCGAGGAACGGCGAGGACGCACCGGCCTCGCGCAGCACCTCCCGGGCCACCTCGTCCAGCTCCAGCAGCCGGACGCCGACGCCGGCGGCCTCCCGTACGGCCGTCAGGGCACGCCCGACGACCTGCCCCGCCGCGTGCATCGCATCGATGGACGTCTCCGTCTTCAGCTCCACCATGCCAATTACTATACCGGTATTTGAATGGGCGGGGAGAGGGTCGGAGGGGGGAGCGGTATTTGAATGGGGGAGGGTCGCGGGCACAATGGGGTCATGGTGCGCACCCCTCTCACCCCCGAAGAGCGTGAACGCGGCGAGCGGCTCGGGCGTCTGCTGCGTGAGGCGCGCGGTGGCCGGAGCATGACCGAGGTCGCCGCCGAGGCGGGGGTCTCGGCGGAGACGCTCCGCAAGATCGAGACGGGGCGGGCGCCGACGCCGGCGTTCTTCACCGTGGCCGCGCTGGCCGGCGTGCTCGGACTGTCCATGGACGACCTGGTCGCGCGGTGCGCGCTGGTGACGGCCTGACGCAACGGCCCGCCGCCGAGGCGCGCCGAGCGGGCGGGGTCCCGTGACGCGCGGTGGGACCTGGTCCACGCGCCGCGCGTGGCCGGGCACCCCTCGTGAAGGGTGCTGTGCGCGCTCGTCCGGATATGCCACGTTACGTGAGCCGAAGCCGCCGGCCGCTCACCCACAGGAGTGTGAAACGTGATCGACTCCGCGGGTTGACGACAATGGTCTTGGCAAGGGCCGCCGGGAGGCTTACTTTCGTCCCTCTACGGCCTGCTCTACGGGCGTAGAGGCTCTGACGTCGTGTCGAAGGAGCAGCTCATGGCCAACGTCGTCCGCGCCGCTCTGGTCCAGGCCACCTGGACCGGCGACACCGAGTCCATGGTCGCGAAACACGAGGAGCACGCCCGCGAGGCGGCCCGCCAGGGCGCGAAGATCATCGGGTTCCAGGAGGTCTTCAACGCGCCCTACTTCTGCCAGGTCCAGGAGCCGGAGCACTACCGCTGGGCCGAGCCCGTGCCCGACGGGCCGACCGTCCGCCGGATGCGCGAGCTCGCCCGGGAGACCGGCATGGTCCTCGTCGTGCCGGTGTTCGAGGTCGAGCAGCCCGGCTTCTACTACAACACCGCCGCCGTGATCGACGCCGACGGCACCTACCTCGGCAAGTACCGCAAGCACCACATCCCGCAGGTCAAGGGCTTCTGGGAGAAGTACTACTTCAAACCCGGCAACCTGGGCTGGCCCGTCTTCGACACCGCCGTCGGCAAGGTCGGCGTCTACATCTGCTACGACCGGCACTTCCCGGAGGGCTGGCGACAACTCGGCCTCAACGGCGCGCAGTTGGTATACAACCCCTCCGCCACCCACCGTGGCCTGTCCGCCTACCTGTGGCAGTTGGAACAGCCCGCCGCGGCCGTCGCCAACGAGTACTTCGTCGCCGCCATCAACCGCGTGGGCCAGGAGGAGTACGGCGACAACGACTTCTACGGGACCTCGTACTTCGTCGACCCGCGCGGGCGGTTCGTCGGCGAGGTCGCCGACGACAAGACCGAGGAACTCCTCGTCCGCGACCTCGACTTCGACCTCATCGAGGAAGTGCGGCAGCAGTGGGCCTTCTACCGAGACCGCCGCCCCGACGCCTACGAAGGACTGGTGCAGCCGTGAACGACCTGTACTCCCGCCACCGCCAGGTCATGCCCGACTGGCTCGCCCTCTACTACGACGACCCGATCGAGATCACCCACGGCGAGGGCCGGCACGTCTGGGACTCCGCCGGCAACCGGTACCTGGACTTCTTCGGCGGGATCCTGACCACGATGACCGCCCACGCCCTGCCCGAGGTGACCAAGGCGGTCAGCGAGCAGGCGGGGCGCATCCTGCACTCCTCGACCCTCTACCTCAACCGGCCGATGGTCGAACTCGCCGAGCGCATCGCCCAGGTGAGCGGCATCCCGGACGCCCGGGTCTTCTTCACCACCTCCGGCACCGAGGCCAACGACACCGCCCTGCTGCTCGCCACCGCCTACCGGCGCAGCAACACGATCCTGGCCATGCGCAACAGCTACCACGGACGCTCCTTCAGTACCGTGGGCATCACCGGCAACCGCAGCTGGTCGCCGACCTCCCTGTCCCCGCTGCAGACCCTGTACGTCCACGGCGGCGTGCGCACCCGGGGGCCGTTCGCCGAGCTGGACGACCGGGCGTTCGTCGACGCGTGCGTCGACGACCTGAGGGACGTCCTCGGCCACACCCGCCCGCCCGCCGCGCTGATCGCCGAACCCATCCAGGGCGTCGGCGGGTTCACCTCCCCGCCCGACGGCCTCTACGCCGCCTTCCGCGAGGTCCTGGACGAGCACGGCATCCTCTGGATCTCCGACGAGGTGCAGACCGGCTGGGGCCGCACCGGCGACCACTTCTGGGGCTGGCAGGCGCACGCCCGAAGCGGCCCGCCGGACATCGTCACCTTCGCCAAGGGCATCGGCAACGGCATGGCCATCGGCGGCGTCATCGCCCGCGCCGAGATCATGAACTGCCTGGACGCCAACAGCATCTCCACCTTCGGCGGCACCCAGATCACCATGGCCGCCGGACTCGCCAACCTCACCTACCTGCTCGAGCACGACCTGCAGGGCAACGCCCGCCGGGTCGGCGGTCTGCTGATCGAGCGGCTGCGCTCGGTCGCCGCCCAGCTGCCCGGGGTGCGGGAGGTGCGCGGGCGGGGCCTGATGATCGGCGTCGAACTGGCGAGACCGGACACGGGCGAGGCCGACCCGCGGGCGGCCGCCGCCGTCCTGGAGGCGGCCCGCGAGGGCGGACTGCTCATCGGCAAGGGCGGCGGACACGACACCAGCGCGCTGCGCATCGCCCCGCCGCTGTCGCTGACCGTCGCCGAGGCCGAGGAGGGCGCGGCGATCCTCGAACGGGCGCTGCGGAGCACGTACTGAGCACGCACGGCGAAGTCCGCCGCGGATC
>NZ_JBLEBI010000138.1:0-18781 GCF_047340315.1 Streptomyces sp. AF1A | reverse complement strand
CGCCGCCGTGGACCAGGCGAGCCGCACCGCGTCCTCCGCCAGGTCCCGTACCTCGGCGGCGCAGCGGCCGCAGCCCTGCAGATGCTTCTCGAAGCGGAGCCGCTCGCCGGGCTCCAGGGCGTCGAGGGCGTACGGAGCCGCGAGGGAGTGCAGGTCCTCGCGGCCCAGGAGGCGGCCCATGATGCTCATACGGCGCCTCCCAGGCACTCGCGCAGCCGGGTCAGTCCGTCGCGCATCCGCGTCTTGACCGTGCCGAGCGGCAGCCTGAGCCGCTCGGCCACCTCACGGTAGGTGTACCCGTCGTAGTAGGCCAGGGTGACGGACTGGCGCTGCAGCGCCGTGAGCCGGTTCAGGCAGCGGCGCACCCACTCGCGTTCGAGCCCGGCCTCGACCTCCTCGGTCACCTGGTCGAAGGCCGGCTCCCCGGCCCGCAGGGCCTCCCGCTGCTCGCGCTCGCCGGCCGCGCGGGCGCTGCGCACCCGGTCGACGGCGCGCCGGTGGGCGAGGGTGAGGACCCAGGACAGCGCGCTGCCCCGGCCGGGGTCGAACCGGCCTGCGGAGCGCCACAGTTCGAGCAGCACCTCCTGGGCGACCTCCTCGGACTGCGCGGGATCGCGCACCACCCGCCGGACGAGCCCGTAGACCGGCCCCGACACCAGTGCGTACAGGTCCTCGAAGGCTCGCTGGTCACCTCCCGCCACGAGCACCAGCAGCTCGTCGGCCGCCATGCGGGCCCCCTCACCACGGCCGCAGCCGGCCCTTCTTCGCGCACCGCGCATCCGCACGAGACACACCTCCCCACGGTGTTACGGATCAGCCGACGCAAAACGCGGGTCGGGCACACGGAAAAAAGTTTTCTCCCCGCCGACCAATCCGCCCGGCCGGCCGGCTCCGAATCCCGGGGCGTCAGGCAAGACGGCACTGAGGACGGACCGCATGACACCTCTCTTCTCCAGGAGCGGGGCAAGGCGCACGGGCCTGGTCACGCTCATCTGCGGAGCGCTCGCCGCCGGCGGGCTCGCAGCCGCCGGGGTCGCCACCCTGGAACCCGGGGCGGCCTCCGCCTCCTCCCACCGGGAGGCCCCGCTGATCTCGGGCGCCCCGCAGTACGACAACACGGACCTGTACGCGTTCGTCAGCCCGGACAAGCCCGACACCACGACCATCGTGGCCGACTGGGTCCCCTTCGAGGAACCGGCGGGCGGCCCGAACTTCTACACCTTCGCGGACGACGCCCAGTACGACATCCACATCGACAACAACGGTGACGCGCAAGGCGAGTTGCTCTTCCGGTACACCTTCAGGACGCACACGAAGAACGGCAAGACGTTCCTCTACAACACCGGTCCGGTCACCAGCCTGGACGACCCCGACCTCAACGTCACGCAGACGTACGACATCGATCTGATCAGGCTGAAGAACCAGCACGTGGTGTCGGACACCAAGCTGGCGGACGACGTGCCGGCGGCGCCGTCGGACGTCGGCAAGGCGTCCATGCCGGACTACGGCAAACTGCGCGCCCAGGCCGTGTACAAGACGGCCGGCGGTGCCACGACCTTCGCCGGGCAGGCGGACGACCCGTTCTTCGCCGACCTGCGCGTCTTCGACCTGCTCTACGGCGGCAACCTCAGCGAGGTCGGCCGGGACACCCTCAAGGGCTACAACGTCAACACCATCGCCCTGCAGGTGCCCAACTCCCTCATCCGCGAGTCGGCCGAGCAGCCGGTCGTCGGCATCTGGTCCACCACCCAGCGCCGCAACGCGCAGGGGTACTACGCGCAGGTCTCGCGCCTCGGCAACCCGCTGGTCAACGAGGTCGTCAACCCGCAGAAGGACAAGGACCGGTTCAACGCCTCGCAGCCCTGGAACGACGGGCAGTTCCTGAAGAACGTCACCGACCCCGAACTGCCCAAGCTCGTCGAGGCGATCTACAAGATCAAGGCGCCCGCCACGCCGCGCAACGACCTGGTCGACGTCTTCCTCAAGGGCGTCAAGGGCCTCAACCAGCCGCCGGGCGTGCGCGCCGCGGAGGAACTGCGCCTGAACACCTCGATCAAGCCGAGCATGCATCCCAAGCGGCTGGGTGTGCTGGACGGCGACAACGCGGGCTTCCCGAACGGGCGCCGGCTCACGGACGACGTGATCGACGCGGCACTGCAGGTCATGGAGGGCGAACTGGTCGGCTCCAAGAACGACCTGGGTGACGCGGTGGACAAGAACGACAAGGGCTTCGGGAAGTACTTCCCGTACGTCGCCGAGCCCACGTCCGGTTCGCGCGGGCCGCTCGCCAAGGGCACGACCGCGGGCACGGACGTGCGCAGCCAGCTCGGTGACGCCCTGCGGCCCGCGGACTCCTCCTCGGGCGGCTCCGGCACCACGACGCTGATCGCCGCCTCGGCGGCCTCGGGCGCCGCCGGCATCCTGCTGATCGGCACCGCCCTCGCGTGGTGGCGCCGGCGCATCCGGCGACCGTACTGACGCCGGCCCCACCCCTGACCGGCGCGGCCCGTATTCCCTTCCCCCACGGCGGGCCGCGCCCTTCCCTTCCCACACCATCAGGCGATCCGAGGAGAGGGCATGTCCCCGCGTACCGATGACGACGAGGCCGGCGAGCGGCAGGTGAGCACGGATCAGGACGGCGCCGCGGCCGCCGCCGCGTGCGAGGGCACGCCCGAGGAGGCACCCGGTACCCCCGGCGGCGACGAACGGGTCGCCGCCGTCCGGCGCGTCGCCGCCGCGGCACGCCGCTGGCGCGGTCTGCAACTCGCCGGTGCGGCAGCGCTGCTGGCGGTGGCACTGACCGGCGGGGCGATCGCGCTCGGCGCGGGCCGGGCGCCCGCATCGGTGCCGGCCGCCTCGGCCGCCGTCGACCCCGGCGCCCTGAACGGCGGCGACCTGAACGCGAGCATCGCCGCACTCCAGGCGCACCTGCGCAGCCAGCCGAAGGACGCGGGCAGCTGGGCCACCCTCGGCCTGGCCTACGTCGAGCAGGCGCGCACCACGGGCGACCCGTCCCGGTATCCGCAGGCCGACCGGGTGCTGCGGCGGTCCCTGGCGGTGGCCCCGGACAACGACCAGGCCCTGGCCGGCCGTGCCGCCCTCGCCGCGGCCCGGCACGACTTCACGGGCGCCCTCACCTACGCGGACCGGGCCCTGCGGCGGAACCCGTACAGCGAACGCGCGTTGTCCTCCCGCGTCGACGCCCTGGTCGAACTGGGCCGGTACGCCGAGGCGTCGAAGGCCGCCGAGACCGCCGACGCGCGCAAGCCGGGCGTGCCGGTCTTCACGCGGTACGCCTATGTGCACGAGCTGCGCGGCGACGTGTCGACGGCCCGGCGCGTCCTGCGGCAGGCGCTGTCCGGCGCCACTACTCCGGGGGACGTCGCGTACGTGGCCACCCAGCTCGGCCAACTCGCCTGGAACCAGGGCGAATACAAGGAGGCGCTCGGGTACTACGCCCGTGCCCTGGCCGCCCAGGACGGCTACCTCCCGGCGCTGGAGGGCCGGGCTCGCGCGCAGGCGGCGAGCGGCGATCGCGCCGCGGCGATCAGGAACATGGAGACGGTGGTCGCGCGCTATCCGCTCCCGCAACCGCTCGTCGAGCTGGGCGAGCTGTACGAGGCGCGCGGGGCGGCCGGCGACCGGGAGCGGGCCCGGCGGCAGTACGCCCTCGTGGACGCCTGGGTCGCGCCGGCCCGCGCCAACGGCGTCGACGCGGACCTGGACACCGCGCTGGCCGCCGCCGACCACGGCGACAGGGCGGCCGCGCTGCGTGCGGCCCGTGCCGAATGGGCGCGCCGGCACACCGTGCACACCGCGGACGCACTCGCCTGGGCGCTGCATGTCAACGGCCGTGACGCCGAGGCCCTGCCGTACGCCCGCCGGGCCACGGCCACCGGCTACCGCAACGCCGCCTTCCGCTACCACCTCGGCATGATCGAGCTGGCCACGGGCCACCGCACGGCCGGCCGGGCCTCGCTCGCCTCGGCCCTGAAGCTGAACCCGGGCTTCTCCCCGCTCGGCGCCGCCGAGGCCCGCAGGGCACTGGAGGCCGCCGAGTGAGGCCGCGTCTGCTGTTCGTCGTCCTCGCCGCCTGCACCCTGGCGCTCCTGCCGGCCGGCGCGGCCAGCGCCCATCCGCTCGGCAACTTCACCGTCAACCGCTACGACGGCCTGGTCGCCGCTCCCGGGCAGCTCCGCGTCGACCACGTGGAGGACCTCGCCGAGATCCCGGCCACCCAGGCGAAGCCCGACATCGCACGCCTGGGCCTGGCTCAGTGGGCCCGGCGGCGCTGCGCACAGGCGGCCGGGGACAGCCGGCTCACGGTCGACGGCCGCACCGCCACGCTGACGCCCCGGGACAGCACCGCCCGCCTGCGCCCCGGCCAGGCCGGGCTGAACACCCTGCGCGTCACGTGCCGGCTGACCGCGCCGCTGCCGCGGCACGCGGACGTGACCGTCGGCTTCCACAGCGCAGGCACCGCGGGCGGGCCCGGCTGGCGGGAGATCACGGCGCGGGGCGACCACATGACGCTGACCGCGACGAACGTGCCCGGACGGTCGGTCTCGCACGAACTGACCACGTATCCGAAGGACTTGCTGTCATCGCCCGCCGACGTCGCCGCCGCGTCCCTGCGCGTGCGGCCCGGTGGGCCGGCGCTCGCCGAGGAACGACAGGACGCCCCGGGGGCCGCCGTGCTCCCCCGCGGTGCCGACCGCTGGACCCGGGCCCTGGACCACCTCGTCGCCCGCCACCACCTGACCGCCCGATTCGCCGCGCTCGCGCTGCCCGTGGCGGTCGTCCTGGGCGCGCTGCACGCCCTCGCGCCGGGCCACGGCAAGACCCTGATGGCCGCGGCGGCGACCGCGCGCGGCGGCCGGGCCCGGCCGCGCGACGTGCTGCCCCTGGCCGCCTCGGTGACGGTGACGCACACCCTCGGCGTGGTCGCGCTGGGCCTGCTCGTCACCGCCGGTTCCGCCGCCGCGTCCTCGGTGATCGCCTGGTTGGGCATCGCCAGCGGCGCCGTGGTCCTCGCCGCGGGCGCGAACCTCGTACGCCGGGCCTGGCACCACCGCGCACACCCGCACGCACACCCACATAGGCACCCGCACCCGCACCCGGGCGCGCATGGCCATGAACACACCCACTCGCACGGGGGCGTCCCGCACCCCCACCCTCACCCGCACCACACGCATACGCATCCGGACGCGCATGGCCACGAACACACCCACTCGCACGGGGGTGTCCCGCATGCCCACCCCGCCGCCCCCACCCTGCGCGGCACGATCCTGCTGGGTTTCGCCGGCGGGCTGGTGCCCAGCCCGTCCGCGGTGGTCGTCCTCGTCGGCGCGGCGGCGCTCGGGAAGGCGTGGTTCGGGCTGCTGCTCGTGCTGGCGTACGGGGCCGGGCTCGCGCTGACGCTCACGGCGGCCGGGTTCGCGGTGGTCCGGCTGGGCTCGGGGGTGTCCCGCGTGCTGGAGCGGCGCCCGCGCTGGACCGCGCACCCGGTGGCCGCCCTGATGCGCCGGACCCTGCCGCTCGCGTCCGCGTTGCTGGTCGTCGCGCTGGGAACCGGATTGGTGCTCAAGGGGGCCGTAATCGCGCTCGGCTGAGCTACTTTTGTGGAGAATTCGCGCGAGATGCCTTGGGGGGCGCCCGTGTCCGAAGATCCGGGCCGTGAACGTGTGATCGCGGACCGCTACCGCCTGCTGTCCCCGCTCGGCGAGGGCGGCATGGGGACCGTGTGGCGCGCCCGCGACGAGGTGCTGCACCGCGAGGTGGCGGTCAAGGAGGTGCGGGCCCCGGCCGGGCTGCCCGGGCCCGAGGTGGAGCGGATGTACGCGCGCCTGGAGCGCGAGGCGTGGGCGGCGGCCCGGGTCGCGAACCGCAACGTGGTCATGGTGTACGACGTGGCGATGGAGAGCGGCCGCCCGTGGATCGTGATGGAGCTGGTGCGCGGGCTGTCCCTCGCCGACCGGCTGGAGGCGGAGGGCCCGATGCCGCCGCAGCGGGCCGCGCACATCGGTGCCGAGGTGCTGTCGGCGCTGCGCGCCGCGCACGCGGCCGGGGTGCTGCACCGGGACGTGAAACCCGCCAACGTGCTGCTGGCGAACGACGGCCGGGTGGTGCTGACCGACTTCGGCATCGCCTCGGTGGAGGGCAGTTCGGCGCTGACCATGACCGGCGAGGTGATCGGTTCGCCCGAGTTCCTCGCGCCGGAGCGGGCGCTGGGGCGCACGCCGGGCCCCGAGTCGGACCTGTGGTCGCTGGGCGTGCTGCTGTACGCGGCCGTCGAGGGCGTCTCCCCGTTCCGCCAGGACACCCCGCTGAGCACCCTGCGGGCCGTCGTGGACGAGGAGTTGCCGCCGCCGCACCGGGCCGGGCCGCTCGCGCCCGTCATCGAGGGGCTGCTGCGCAAGGACCCCGCCGCGCGACTGTCCGCCGAACGGGCCGAGCAGGAGCTGCGGATCGTCGCGGCCGGGGGTTCCCCCTCCGGGACAGGGGCGCCCCGCGCGGCCACCGTGCCGGTGGCGCCGTACAGCGCGCCGACGGTGGCGGCGCAGCAGCAACCGCCCTCCCCCACACCGCCGTTGCCGCTGCCGGAACCGGTCGCGAACCCGCCGGAGCGCGGCCGCCGCGCGGCGCTGGTGCTGGCGGTGGGCGTGCTCGCGCTCGTCCTGGCGCTGGCGGGGCTGGGTTACGCGCTGATGCACCACGGCAGTGGGAACGGCAAGACGGACGGCGCCGCGAGCACCGGCACGGCGTCGGCCCACACCCCGAGCGGCAGCACCGACTCGGACACCCGTGCGCCGTCGCCGGTCCGGAGCAGCAGCACGGCGGCGAGCACCGCGCCGGCCCAGTCCGTGCGGGTCACGCTGACCGGCTCGCACACGGCGTACTCGGGGACCTGTCCGCCGCCGTACGCGCAGGCGCCCACGTTCACGGCGACGTTCACGGTGGGCCGGGTGCCCGCGCAGGTGGAGTACCGGTGGGTGCTCGCGCACGGGTCGGTGTCGGACCCGGGGTGGAAGACGCTGCCGTTCTCGTCCGCCGGCAGCAGGACGCGGCAGGTGCAGGTGACCGTGACGGCGTACTCAAACAGCGGGACGATCGACAACGCGATCAGTGTGGAGGTGCGCAGCCCGGTGCGGACCACCTCCAACTCGGCACCGTTCTCGGTGACCTGCGTGACGACGACGCCGACCCCGTCGGACGGGGCCTCCGCCTCTCCTTCCGGCTCACCCAGCAGTTCGCCATGACCGGACGCGTCGGCTCGGCGCGGGCCGGGCCGGCGCACACCGGCAGGTGGCCGCCGGACCGGCCGCCGCGGTGGGGCGGCCGGACTCGCCGATGGGGAGCCGGTCGCCGCTGTGCGGCCGGGAGTTGCCAGAGCAGATCTCCCTGCCGGAGAACGCGGGACGGACGTCGCCGAGGACGACGTCGTGCCCCCGGGCCCGGGCCCGGACGGCCGAGTCGACGGGGTCGGCGGCGCCGTTCGACGTCCTGTCCAGGGCAGCGGCAACCGCGTAATCCCCCGCTCGGGCAGGTGTCGGGACACACCCGGAATACTCTTGGAACACCGGGAACAAGCGGCGGAAATGCCGTGCGCGGAGGGCATCGGTGACGGATCATGGCGGCATGTCTGCGAACCCACACGACGCTCTGCCGATCCGGCTCCACGTCGACGACTCCGACTCGCCGTCCGACGTCGTCGACGCGCTGTTCCTCGGCCGCTTCGCGACGGGCGAGCAGCCGTACTCGCACGCGGTCAACATCGACCGGGTGCGGTCCGGCGCGACCCTGCTGCCGGAGGGCGCCCGCGTGCTGCGGGCCGCCCGTGACGACGACCGCAGCGCCACCCTCGCCGAGGGCGACGGCTGGACGCTGCTGGTCTCCCGCTGGAACCGGGGTGCGGACGTCACGGTGACCGCGACCAGCGCCGACCTGGCGCAGCGGATCCTGGACCAGGCCACCGACGGCGCGGCCGACGAACCCGAGCCGCAGCCGGAGAACGTGACGATGGGGTTCTGGTACGTCTCCCCGCGCCGCGGCCCGCACCGCACCACCCGCCAGATCTCCGCGGGCACGTGGGAGGAGATCCGGCCCAACTACACCGGGCCGGTGGCGGACGCGATGGACCGTCTGATGAAGACCACCCCCGAGGACATCGCGGGCCGGCTGCTCCTGCTGCACGGCCCGCCCGGCACCGGCAAGACCTCCGCGCTGCGCACCCTGGCCCGCTCCTGGCGCGACTGGTGCCAGGTGGACTGCGTGCTGGACCCCGAGCGCCTGTTCTCCGACGTCGGCTACCTGATGGACATCGCGATCGGCGAGGAGGACGGCGCCGGCAAGGGCCGCTGGCGGCTGCTGCTGCTGGAGGACTGCGACGAGCTGATCCGCGGGGAGGCCCGGCACACGGCGGGCCAGGCCCTGTCCCGGCTGCTGAACCTCACCGACGGCCTGCTCGGCCAGGGCCGCAACGTCCTGGTGGGCGTCACCACCAACGAGGACCTGGAGCGCCTGCACCCCGCCGTGGTCCGCCCCGGCCGCTGCCTGGCCCGCATCGAGGTGGGCCCGCTGACCCGCACGGAAGCGGTCACCTGGCTCGGCACCGAGGAGGGCGTCGGCCGGGAGGGCGCGACCCTGGCCGAGCTGTACGCGCTGCGCCGGGGCACGGCGCCGACCTCGGTGCCGGGGGCGCGGGAGGGCGCGGACGCGGGGCTCTACCTGTAGTGCTTTCATGAAGTCATGACCTTGTTCCTGGGCACCTCGGGGTGGCAGTACAAGGACTGGCGGGGCCGGGTCTACCCGGCCGGGGTCCCGGCACGGCTGTGGCTGGAGGAGTACACCCGGCTGTTCGCCACCGTGGAGCTCAACAACGCCTTCTACCGGCTGCCGTCGTACGACACCTTCGCCGCCTGGCGGGTGCGGGTCCCGCCGGACTTCGTCGTCGCGGTCAAGGCCAGCCGGTATCTCACGCACATCAAGCGGCTGAAGGACCCGCAGGAGCCGGTCCACCGCCTGATGACCCACGCGGCGGGCCTCGGCGACCGGCTGGGCCCGGTCCTGCTGCAGCTCCCGCCCACCCTGCACGCCGACCCGTCCCTGCTGGACGCCTGCCTGGCCTGCTTCCCGCGCGGGACCAGGGTCGCCGTGGAACCCCGCCACGACTCGTGGTGGACGCCCGAGGTGCGCGAGGTCCTCTCGGCCCGGGGCGCGGCCCTGTGCTGGGCGGACGTCCTGGCCCGCCCGGTCACCCCGCTGTGGCGCACCACCGACTGGGGCTACGTCCGCTTCCACCAGGGCCGCGCCCAGCCCTGGCCGCGCTACGGCCGCCGCTCGCTGGAGACGTGGGTGGACCGCGTCGCGACGACGTGGCGGGACGAGGGGGACGTCTACGCGTACTTCAACAACGACCCGGGCGGCGCGGCGGTCCAGGATGCGGTCACGTTCGGGAAGGCGGCCGCACGGGCGGGGCTGACGGTGACGCGGATTCCGGAGCCGGCGAGACAGCGCTGACGTCCTTCGGCCTCGCCGCCGCACCGGGGGCCGCCGAGCCGGACTCCGCTCAGCTCCCCGCCGAATGCCCCGTCGAAGGCCCCGCCGAACGCCCCCCGTATGCCGCCCGCAGGGCGTCGCGCACCGCGGCCAGCGCCTCCTCCTCCCCCAGGCCCAGCCGCCGCGCCCGCTCCACGTAGGCCTGGGCGGCCAGCGACGCCTCACGCTCCGCGGCCGAGCCGGCGGCGGCCACATACGTGCCGTGGCGCCCCCGCGTCTCGATCACCCCGTCGCCCTCCAGCGCCCGGTACGCCTTGGCCACCGTGTTCACCGCGAGCCCCAGGGACTCGGCCAGCCCCCGCACGGTCGGCAGCCGGTACCCCACCGGCAACGCCCCGGACCGCGCCTGCTCGGAGATCTGGGCCCGCACCTGCTCGTACGGGGGCGCGCTGTCATCGATGCGGATCTTCAGGCTCACGGGGCGATTGTCCCGTACCCGGCGGAAAATGAGAGGCACCCCCGGCAGGTCTCCCCCTACGGTGCATGCCCATGACCGTGATCGTGCGCGACCTGCGCCCCGACGTCCCGGCCGACACCGAGGGCTTCGCCCAGGTGCGCCGTCTCGCTCTGCCGTACATCCTGTTCACCTCCGAGTCGGTCCGCCACAACGCCGTCCATCTGCCGGCCGAAGCCCGCTACCGCCCGCTGGTCGCGGAGGAGGACGGCGAGGTGATCGGCACGGCCCAGGTCCATCTGGCCCATGACAGCACCGAGCCGGGCCAGGGCCTGCTGAACATCTACGTCCGGCCGGACCGGACCGGCCGCGGCGCCGGCGGGCTGCTGCTGCGCGCGGCCGAGGAGCATCTCGCCGCGCAGGGCGCGACCAGGCTGCTGAGCTGGGTGCTCGACGAGCCCGCCAACCGCGCCTTCGCGGAGCGGCACGGCTACCGGGGCAGCCGGTCGGCCCACTTCCTGCGCCTGGACCTGGCACGCGCCGCCCTTCCGCCGCTCCCGGACACCCCGCCGGGCGTCGAGCTGCGCACGGCCGCGGACTTCGCGGGCGACCCGCGCCCGCTGTTCGAGCTGGACGCGGAGACCATGCAGGACGAACCGGGAGACGTCGACTTCGCGTACACCGACTACGAGGCCTGGCTCGAGCAGTACTGGAGGCATCCGCTGCTGGACCGCGACCTGACGGTGGCCGCGTGTGCCGGCGGCCGTCCGGTCGCCTTCAGCGTGGCCTACACCGACGGCGGCACCCGCTACTCCACCGCGATGACCGGGACCGCCCGCGATCACCGGGGCCGCGGCCTGGCCAAGCTGGCCAAGCTGCACTCCCTGCACCGGGCCCGCGCGGCCGGGGTCACCGAGGCCTTCACGGGCAACGACGCCGGCAACGACCCCATGATCGCGATCAACATGTGGCTGGGGTACGAGACCTGTGCCACGGAGGTGCGCTATGTCCGCGAACTCGGCTGAGCCAGCCGCGCAGTTGGAGGTCGTCCTGGTCAAGGCCGGGCGTACGAAGATCCGTTACCGGTGCGCGCTCCTGCAGGACGACGGCACCCGGATCGTCGTCCGCGCCCCGTGGGCGGGCTCCGGCGTCCGGGACTTCGGCTTCGTGCGCTTCGCACCGGGCGACGTGTTCACCGAGTACTACTGGCGGGACCGCTGGTACTCGGTGAAGGAGGTCAGCGCCCCGGACGGGTCCGTCAAGGGCTGGTACTGCGACATCGCGCGCCCCGCGGTGCTCTCCGGTGCGCAGCTGGTGGTGGAGGACCTGGACCTGGACCTGTGGCGCTCCGCCGACGGCACGGACGTGCGCCGCCTCGACGAGGACGAGTTCGCCGAGAGCGGCCTGGCTCAGACGGACCCCGGGGCGGCCTCCGCCGCGGTGGCCACCCTGGACGAGCTGGAGGCCCTGGCCCGCGGTCCCCGTTTCGCTCAGCTGCTGGCCTGACTCACACCGTCGCGATCACCGCGTACCGCTCGTCGTCCACGGGTCTCCCCCACAACAGCGGGTCGTCGGACAGTCGCTCCACGCGAAGCCGCGAGGTCAGCGGCTCGAGGAGAGCGGTGAGCCGGCCGGCGGGCACGCCGACGGGATGGAGGGTGCCCCACACCCCCTCGACCAGCACGAAGCGGCCTGCGGGCCGCAGCAGGGTGTGCCAGTGCCGAAGGACCCGGGCCGGGGCCGGCAGCGTCCACAGCACATGGCGCACCAGGACGACGTCGAAGCGCTGCTCCGCCACCGGCGGCGTCGCCGCGTCCCCGCGCAGGATCACCGCGTCGCGGCCCGCGAGCTTGGCGCGGGCCCGCTCGACCATGGCCGGGGAGCTGTCGACGCCGGTCACCCGGTGTCCCTGCTCGGCCGCGAGGAGCGACAGGCTGCCGGTGCCGCAGCCGAGGTCGAGGACGTCGGCTGAGCGCTCGGGCAGCCAGGTCCGGAGTCTGTCCGCCCAGGCCGCGCGGACCTCGGGCGCGCGCAGGCCGTGGTCCGGCTCGTCGTCGAACGCGGCGGCCTGCGCGTCCCAGTCCACTGGGGCACCGGCCGCAACCATCTGCTCACTGTCGTTTGTCACAGGGCCCAGAGTGACAGCCGCCACTGACAATCCGGCATCGATGAGGAACTCTCGCCGAAAGCGTCCGCCTCCGTGACAACACGGAACCCGGTGGGCACTGAAGGAGGCAGCCATGCGCCGCGTGACCGTGCACAAGCCCCTGAAGAGGACCGGAAGCCGCCGCATCCGCGAAGAGGCGGACGAGCGCCCGACGGGGCGCCCGGAGGTGCGCAAGGACATCGCACGCACCTGGTGGCCCGACGGCTGACCCCGGCCCAGGACCACGAGCAGCCGCCCGAGCCCGGCGTCCCACCGCAGTGACCACCGTCACGGCATCCGACCGACGGCTACCTGAGCACAGTCCTTCTGCGCCCTCCGCGATGACGGGGCGCCGGTGCCTGAACCCACCGGAAGCGCACCGGACCCCGTGTGCAAGGCAGTTGGAGCCTCGGAGTGGCGATGTGCGCGCCGTGTCGGCCTCCGCCATGATGTCCGCGTGCAGATAGCCCGGCTCGTCCTCGACTACCTCAGGGTGCTCGCGTGGCCTCTGGTGACCTTGGCAGTCGCCTACGGGTTCCGGGGAGACATCAGAAATCTGATCAAGCGGGTCCGCGCCCTCAGCGCTCCGGGGTTCGACGCAGAGTTCTCCGAGGAGATCATGGAGGCGAGCGCCCAGGCCGAGGCAGCCATTCGACGGGCGGCGCCCCCACCGCTCGGCGTAGCAGCGCGGCAAGGTCCTCCGTTCCCTTGGCCGCGGCCTCCTGTGAACGACGAGCGACCGTCGGGGCCGCCGTGGGCGTACGCGTGGCCGCCGTCTCCTCCTCCGGAGGCCGACGGACAACCCGGGCAGGCGGCGCCTGATGACCAGCCACCGGTTTCCGGCGGGGGCGACGACGAGTTCACCATCGATCGTCCACCGAGTCGGTACGTCAACGGCGACGACTCCTCGGGGACTTCCCCGACCGGCACACGCGAGGAACAAGAGGACAACGCGCAGTCGGCCCCGCAGCCGCCAGTGCCCCAACAACCGCAGAACAATTCATCTCCGACCGCGCCGGGCCCCGGTGCAAGCCCTCCCGTTCCTCCTCCGCCCCCGCCCCCGCCGCCGGCTCCGGGTCCGCTCCAAGCCGGTACGGGCGGAAGGCCGGTGACGGGAATGCCGATGCCGGAGGCAGAGGTGGTCTCTCCGAACCTGGCGATGGCCTACGTGTCCCCGGAGGGAGCCATTCTCGCCGCCTGGCGGCAGGTCGAAACGCAGCTCAGGAAGGTGTCGCCGAGTCTGCCCGGAGCCGCCCGTTCCCTACCGGACCTCATACACGTTCTGGGGCTCCCGGCGGACATCGAGCGGTCTCTCCACAGCTTGCGGAGAATCCGGAACGAGGTTGTTCACGGACGAGGGCGCAATCCAAGTCCTGAGGCCGCAGCGGACTTTGTGGAGGGGTGCGAGGCCATGGCCAAGTGGTTGAGCGACTACGGTCGAAGCAGACTCCCCGTTCCCGTCGCCCGTACCCCCTACTGGCCATAGATTTCGCCGGCCGGCGAGAGGGCGGGTGCCCACCTTCTCGGTCGTCCGGGTCCGGTCACGACAGTGACCGGTCACTCGGCGGCGCAGGCGCAGGTCCGCATGGCCGTCGACAAGGAGAACTGCGCGTCCGGGCCGATCCACAGCGCCGAGCCGGCGTCGAAGACGATGGCGATCGAGGCGTCGGCCTGCACTCTGACAGATCTCACCGACTGGCCGTACAGATCGAGCACTGGGGCGACGGCGGAACCGCTTCCGGGGTACACCTCGTGGTGCTCGCCGTCGGCGTTCCGCAGGCGGAACACGGTTTCCAGGATCAACTCCGTCGTGACAGGCTGCGTCTCGCTTCCGCACGAAGCGGCGAATCCCAGGCGCACGCGCGAGTCGCACGAGGTGTCTTCGACCCGACTGCCGGTCAGCACTGAGAGCATATGGTCCATATTTTTCATGGTGTTCATTCGGCGACTGGCGTGGCCCTCGGAGAGGGGTTGTCGGTCCTGTGCATCAAGACGACGTTTCCGGCGGCCTGCATGCGATGGACATCGATGCTGAAGCCCTCAGCGCCCATGACTTCCCTGGCGCGGCGCAGGTCGTCCAGCAGTGCGTCGAGGCTTTCCACCGGGTGGTCGTCGGAGGTGACCGACTGCCGGCTGACGTCGGCGTGAACCAGCCGCTTGCAGGTGGTGACGGCGTCTTCGTACGTGGGGCCGAAGTTGGCACAGAAGTCGCGCGCCACGTCCATGGGTGATGCAGTGCTCACGTTCTCACGTTCCTATGAGGCGAACCTGTCGGCGCTGCCACCCTGGCCGCTTGAGACTGCGACGGGCAGGTCGGGCCGTTCCGGGGAGCGAGGTTCCGGGGAGCCGCGTTCCGGGGAGCGGCAGGGCCCCCCACCGTTCAGCCGTCCAGGTGGCGCCGCGTCGTCGACCGGACGGACTCCGCAGGAGAAGTGAACGGGCGGCGACGTTCACGCCCACCGACGGTCCGTGCGTGGGACGGGGGCGTTGGGGGGCCGCGCTGCTCCCCGGAACGCCGCTCCCCCGAACCGTCCGGCCTGCCATGTCATGCCGGGGCGCGCGAGGGTGGTCGAGTGGCCTGCGCCGCCGAACGCGCGAGGGCCGGGCGTGCCTTCGTTGATTCCCTTTCCGCTCCCAGGAGTTCTGCCGTGCCAGGTACCGATCCCGTCGTGTCCGCCGTGAGGCCCGATGTCACCGACACCGCCCCGCGTGCGTACGGCGCGGCCATGGCGGCCGCGCTGCTGGGCATCGCCGTGATGACGCTCGACGCCCTGATCGTCAACGTCGCTCTGCCCTCCGTCGGACGCGACTTCGGCGACGGCATGACCGGGCTGCAATGGGTGGTGGACGGCTACACCCTGATGTTCGCCGCGCTGCTGCTGTCGGCCGGGTCGGTGACGGACAGGGTCGGCGCGCGTCGTGCGTTCGGCGCGGGGCTGGCCGTGTTCGTGACCGCCTCGGCGGCCTGCGGCCTGGCGCCGAACCTGGGCGTGCTGGTGGCCGCCCGGCTGGTTCAGGGCTCTGGCGCGGCGATGATCGCCCCCGCCTCGCTGGCGCTGATCCGCGAGGCGTTCCCGGACTCGGCCCGCCGGGCCCGGGCGATCTCGATCTGGGCGGCGGCCAGTTCGGTGGGCGCCGCCGCCGGACCGGTGGCGGGTGGTCTGCTGAGCCAGGTCAGCTGGCGGATGATCTTCTTCGTCAACCTGCCGATCGGACTGGTCGCGCTCCTGTTGCTCACCCGCACCGCGCGCTCTCCCCGGCGTCCGGCGCCGTTCGACTGGACCGGGCAGATCGCGGCCGTCGCCGCGATGGGCGCCCTCACCTACGGGGCCATCGAGTCCGGCGCGGTCGGCATCGACGCGCCCCGCGTGCAGGCGGCCTTCGGGCTGGCCGTGGCAGCGGCGGCCGTGTTCCTCGCCGGACAGGCACGCGGTGCGCACCCGATGGTGCCCCTGGCGTTGCTGCGTTCGCGCGCCATGGGCGTCGCGGCCACGGTGGGCTTCGCCGTCAACGTCGGCTTCTACGGCATGGTGTTCCTGCTCAGCCTCTACCTGCAGGAGAGCCGGGGCCTCTCGGCACCGGCCGCGGGCCTGGCCTTCGTGCCGATGACGGCGCTGACCGCCTTCATCAGCCCCACCTCATCCTGGTTCGCGGCGAAATTCGGGGCACGTATGCCCGTTGTCACCGGGCAGCTCGTCATGTCCGCCGGGCTGGCGGTCCTGAGCCTCGCCCCGGCGTCCACGCCCACCTGGGCGCTGGTCGCGCTGATGGTTCCGGTCGGCGCCGGAGGATCCCTCGCCCTGCCCTCGGTGACCGCCCTGCTCCTCGACCGGGTTCCGGCCGAGCGCGCGGGCACGGCCGGCGGCGTGCTGAACGCCGCCCGGCAACTCGGCGGCGCTCTCGCCGTCGCCGCGTTCGGCGCGCTGGTCACCCACGCCTCGGGATTCCACGACGGCCTGCGCGTCAGCCTGCTGCTGGCCGCCCTCCTCGTCCTGCTGGCAACCACGGCCAACCTACTGCTCCGGTCAACCACCCGGCGTTGACACCCTGCCGGACGCACGGCCCGGCAGGTCAGTCATCCGTGTCTTCCGGACCGACGTCGTCTTCTGGACCGACGTCGCGGAAGACACTTCTGTAGTCACCACTGCGAACAAGGTCATCGACGACCTCGACCATCCGAGGAATGCCTCGGTCGCGGCCGTGACCGCCGGTGCCGCCCTGTCCGCGGTGCGCGCGGTGCTGCGCACCCGCTGGGCCCGTCGTGCGTCCGGCCTCACCGAGACGGGCCCGGCGCCCCTGCCGCGGGCGTTCGAGATCCTGCGCGGGATCGGCTCCGCCGAGCGGCGGCCGGGACGGTCCGGGCCGACGGCCCGTCAGGACAACGGCGTCGACGCGCCTTTACTTCGGTGCGGATCACGTAAGAAAATGGTGTGCCTGTACGGCCGTTCGCTCACCGCAAGTTCGCCGCACCTCGTCGGCAGGCGCCGGTTCGTACGCGATCAGGCCCCGAGACGGTGTCCCCCACCCCGGCTCCAACTCCCCGGTGAAGGACGCCCATGCGACGCTCCACGCTGTTCACACGCGCCTTCGGCGGCGCCGCCCTGGCCTGCGCCGCCGTCGCACTCTCCCTGGTCTTCCTGCGCTACGACGCCCCCGCTCCGCGCTGGGACATACTGACGGCCCTCGCCGCGGCCGCCGTCACCGCCGGCGCCTGGGCGCTCGCCTGCCGGGCGGCGCCGCCGCTGGGGCCGGCGCCCTCCGCCGCGACGCAGGAGTCCTCGGTGCCTCCGCTGCCCCGCCGCCTCCCGCTCCCCGCGCGTGACGTGGGCCGTACCACCGGTGCCGTCCTGCTGCTGCTGACGCCGCTCGTGCTCACGCGGCTGGCCGCCGGTTCGGGCGGAGTGCTCTCCGGGGTGCTGATCGTCCTCGTCCTCGTCGTGACCGTGAAGACACTGCTCTTCGCACGGCGCCGGGTCAGTGACGCCGACGTCCGCAGCAAACTGCGGGTACTTGCGGAGGATGCCGGGCGGGGCGAGTTGCACGGCGTGCGGGTGCGGGTCGGGGAACCTGTGCGGATGCGGTACAGCAAGCGCGGTGACAAGCCGGGCGAGCTGAGCGTCACGCAGTTCCACTGGCTCGTGCTGCGGGCCGGTGGGCGCGAGATCAAGTTCGCCGTCTCTCCCCAGGAGGCGGGCAGCGCGGCGGTCCGCCTCGGCGGTCAGGAGGGCTGGCTGTGCTGGCCGGAGCGGTGGAAGCTGATCGACGAGGAGCTACCGGCGGCGCTCGTCGCCGACACCGGGGAGGTGGCCATGGGGCTCACGGATCCGGACGAGGCGCGGCCGTACCTCACCGGCACCGGCACCGGCACCGGCCGTCCTGCCGTGTCCGACCGGCCTGCGCAGCGGCTCGCCCGCGCCGCCAAGTTCTCCGGGCCCGTGCACACGCGGATACTCGGCGGGGCGCTGCTCGCCGCCCTGATCGCCACGCCCGTCCTCTACGTCGGCCCGGACCGGCTCCACTGGGCGCTCGACTGGCTCCTGTGCGGCCTGGCCGCGGCCTCCGTCGTCGTCTTCTCGCTGCGCGGTCTGGCAGAGGCGAGTGAGGCCCTCCCGGACGGTGTCACCTGGACCGTCCAGGAGGAGTCCGACCCGTCGATCGCCTGAGGCGGACGCTCACTGCTGCGGCATGCGGGCCCGGACCTCGTCAGTCGACGGCCGGGCCCGCGGTGGACCGGGCCGGCCCCGCAGCGGCTCCGGCCCCAGCCGGGAGCGCGCCCGGGAGATCGCCCCGGTGGGCCGACCGAGGCGTCCGACGGCGGACGAACCCGAACTGACGCGGACAGTCAAGCTGGTCGACCGCAAGTGGGCCACCGGGTTCCCCACCCCCCTACCTGAGCCCCCGGTTAGCCCGTCCTTAACGGCACCATAAGGATCTCCTCCAACCGCCTCCAGCAGGCGATTTCGCGGTTCTGGGGGGCTAGCTTCGGACTCACCCCACGGGATCCAGCCCACCCCCCACGGACCGTTAGGAGGAGTTCCGCATGCCCGTCCGCCGCGCGGCAGCCGCCGTCACCGTGATCGGTCTGGTGCCGCTCGCCCTGACCGCGCTCGCTGCCGCTCCCGCGTCCGCGCACGGCTCGATGGGTGATCCGGTCAGCCGGGTCGCGCAGTGCTACGCCGAGGGGCCGGAGCACCCGAAGTCGGCAGCGTGCAGGGCGGCCGTGGCGGCCGGCGGCACGCAGGCGCTGTACGACTGGAACGGTGTCCGGATCGGCGACGCGGCCGGCCGGCACCGGCGGCTGATCGCGGACGGCAAGCTGTGCAGCGCGGGCAACGAGGAGTTCAAGGGTCTCGACCTGCCCCGCGCCGACTGGCCCGCGACGCGCGTGCGCAGCGGGCGGTACACCTTCAAGTACCGCGTGACCGCCCCGCACCGGGGCACCTTCACGGTCTATGCGACCAAGCCCGGTTACGATCCGGCCCGGCCTCTGTCCTGGTCGGAGCTGGATCTGGAGCACCCGGTCGCGACGGCCGCCGACCCGGTCGTGTCCGGCGGCTTCGCCATGTTCTCCGGCACACTGCCCGAGCGCACGGGCAGGCAGCTGCTGTACGCGGTCTGGCAGCGCTCGGACAGTCCGGAGGCCTTCTACTCCTGTTCGGACGTCGATTTCGGCGGCGGCGGCG
>NZ_JBLEBI010000137.1:0-18840 GCF_047340315.1 Streptomyces sp. AF1A | reverse complement strand
CGCGGGGCGGCGGGGAGGGCGAGGACCGGCACCGGATCGGTACCGGCGCCGGGTGGCCGGACGGCGGCGGTGCCTCTTTGTGGCGACGATCCGACCGGTGGGTGGGCACGGCCGCCGGTGCGTTGTTCGACGGGTCGGGTCAGAACACCGACAGACCGGTGAGAGTCGTGAAGCGGTCCAGGGCGGCCACGCCCGCCACCGAGTTGCCGTGCTCGTCCAGGCCCGGGCTCCACACGCACAGCGTGCACCGGCCCGGTACGACCGCGATGATCCCGCCCCCGACGCCGCTCTTGCCGGGCAGTCCCACCCGGGAGGCGAAGTCACCGGCCGCGTCGTAGGTCCCGCAGGTCAGCATCACCGCGTTGACCTGCTTCGCCTCGCTGCGGGTGAGCAGCCGGGTGCCGTCGGCGCGGATGCCGTGCCGGGCGAGGAAGCCGGTGGCGAGGGCCAGGTCGGCGCAGGAGGCGGCGATGGAGCAGTGCCGGAAATACTGGTCGAGCAGGACCGGCACGTCGTTGTCGATGTTGCCGTAGGACGCCATGAAGTGGGCGAGGGCGGCGTTGCGGTCGCCGTGCGCGGTCTCGGAGGCGGCGACCTCCTGGTCGAAGTCCAGGGAGGGGTTGCCGCTCTCGGTGCGCAGGAAGGCCAACAGCTCGCCGGCCGCGTCTCCGGTACGGGTCTGCAGGCGGTCGGTGACGACGAGTGCGCCCGCGTTGATGAAAGGATTCCGCGGGATGCCGTTCTCGTACTCCAGCTGGATCAGGGAGTTGAACGGGGTGCCCGAGGGCTCGCGGCCCACGTGCTCCCAGAGCTCGTCGCCCTCGCGGGCCAGGTCCAGTGCGAGCGTGAACACCTTGGTGACGGACTGCGTGGAGAACGGCTCGCGCCACTCCCCCACCCCGTAGACGGTCCCGTCCAGTTCGGCGACGGCCATGCCGAAGCGGCGTGGATCGTAGGCGGCGAGCGCCGGGATGTAGTCGGCGGCCTTGCCGCGGCCGGGCGTGCGTTCCACCTCTTCGGCGATGCGCTCCAGGACCGGCAGGAAGGCGTGGGACGACGTCGTTGTCATGATCACCATTGTGCCTTCGGGCCGGTCCGGGCGCGCGGTCGACAGGGTGTCGTCGCAGGTCGGGCCACTGGGGGCCCTGCTTCCCGCGGCGATCTCGGGGCGCGGCCCGGCGAGCGTCTCCGCGGGCGACACGCCTTTCCCAGGACGAGTTCGGCCACCCCGCCCGTAGCGAGGGCTTCCTCGGCGAGATCGGTCGCCGCCGTGCAGCCCATGTGCGCTCCGGGCCCCTTTCCGCTGGTGTCAGGGTGGGGCCCGGCCACGTGAGTGCTACGCGCAGGCGGTCAGCGGAACCGGGGCCAGCGCAGGCACCGGGCGCACGCAGCCCACCGGCTCGCCGCCGCCGAGCAGCGCCTCCCCCGCGAACTCGGTCAGCAGCCCGGGATCGACGCCCGCGCGGGCGAGCGCGGCCGCGGCCACCGGGATGCGCGCCCGGTCCGCCCCGTCGGCGATCTTCACGGCGACCGCGCGGCCGTCGGGCAGGGCGGCGACCTGCACGCCCTCGAAGCCGTCCTTGGCGAGCAGCCCCGGCACGGCCCGCATCAGCGCGGCCACGTCCCGCCGCGCGCCGGAGGCCATCTCGGCGTGCGAGCGCATCGCGTCGGCGACCCGGGCCTCGGGGGTGCCCGGCACGGCCGAGGTGATCCGGGACAGGGCGCGGGCGAGGCCGTGCAGGGAGATGGCGAACAGCGGCGCGCCGCAGCCGTCGACGCTGACCCGGGCGACGCGCCGGCCGGTCAGGTCCTCGACGATCTCCTCGATCGCCTGCTGCAGCGGGTGCTTCGGGTCGAGGTAGTCGGCGAGCGACCAGCCGTTGAGCTTCGCGGTCCAGAGCATCGCCGCGTGCTTGCCGGAGCAGTTCTGGGCGAGCCGGGAGGGCACCCGGCCCTCCCGGATCCAGGCGTCCCGGACGGCCGGGTCGAACGGCAGGTCGGGGACGTTGCGCAGGTCGTCCTCGGTCAGTCCGGCCAGTTCGAGGATGCGCCGGGCGCCGGCGAGGTGCCGTTCCTCGCCGGAGTGGCTGGCGGCCGCGAGCGACAGCAGCGCGCCGTCGAGCGGCAGTCCGGCCCGGAGCATGGCCACGGCCTGGAGGGGCTTGACGGCCGAGCGCGGGTAGAAGGCTGCCTCGATGTCGCCGAGTTGGAACTCCACCCGGCCGTCGGCGCCCAGGACGACGACGGAGCCGTAGTGGATGCCCTCGACGACCCCGCCGCGCAGGACGTGGGCGACGGGAGCGTGGAGGGGTTCGCGTATGACGGGCGCGTCGGCGGGAGAGCTGCTGTACATCACTGCCTGCATCGTTGAGTCGGGGTGGGCCGGATCGCGGGTCACGCGGCGGCGCCGGTGGATGTGCGGGACGTCCGGCCGCGGGCTGGTGCACCAGCCCGCGGCCGGGCTTGCGTCGACCGGCGGCGGACGGAGCACGGTGGTGCGTCCGGCGCCGCCGTCGGCGTACATGAAGACCGGGACGGAGGCGAGGAACGCCGGCGTCACGAGTCCGGTCCGGGGGAAGCCCGGCAGCCGGTACGACGGCCGAGTCGGCTCGCGCTTACGGGTCTTCCGCCCAAGAGCGGGCGACAGGTCGTGATCATGCCCCAGGTCGCGAGGCTGCCGCCGGTCGCCGCGACGTCGAGGAGGGTCCCGAAGGCGTCGGCCGGGGCGACGTGGCCGCGGCCTGGGCCGAGGACACGCATACCGCCGGTGGACAGGATTCCGCCGCACGGGACCCGGCTGCGGCTCACCCGCGCCCCGCACGTCGGCGCCGAGCCGCCGACCGCCGTGGAGCGCGGCACGCGGCCGGCGGAGCACGGGCCGGGGTGCGGGGACGGCTGGGCCGCGGTCGGCACGACCGGCTGCGTGACGTCGCCGGCCGCCGGGACCTCGCTCACGCCTCGGGTCCTCCTTCCGTGGAGGGGTCCGTGCGCGCGGAGCGCACGATGTCGGTGAGGGTCGTCTCGACGCGGTCCAGGTGGTGGCTCATCGCCTCCACCGCGTCGTGCTCGCTGCCGTCGATCAGCGCCTCGACGATCGCCCGGTGCTCGCGGTTGGACTGCTCACGCCGGCCGCCCAGCTCGGTCAGGAAGGCCGACTGGCGCGCCAGCGCGTCGCGGATCTCCTCGATGACCCGGCGGAACACCGGGTTCCGGGCGGCCTCGGCCACGGCGAGGTGGAAGAGGGTGTCCATCGCGACCCACGCGGTGGTGTCCGTCTCCCGCTCCATGCGGTCGAGCAGGTGGGACAGGTGGTCCAGGTTCTCGGGGGTGCGGCGCACGGCCGCGTAGCCGGCGACCGGGATCTCGATGTGCCGGCGCACCTCCAGCAGGTCGCTGGCCGCGTAGTCGCCGAAGGTCGGGTCCTCCACGGCGTTCGCGACGACGAAGGTGCCCTTGCCCGTGCGGGAGACCGTGAGGCCCATCGTCTGCAGGGCGCGCAGCGCCTCGCGCAGCACGGGGCGGGACACCTCGAGGGTGCGGCACAGCTCGGCCTCGGAGGGGAGCTTGTCGCCGATCGCGTACGCACCGCGCTCGATGGCGCCGCGAAGGTGGCCGAGGACCGCTTCCATGGCGCTCACGCGCCGGGGACCGAGACCACCTGTCTGGCTGTCTGACAGGTTCACGGGAGCGATGGTGCGGGCTGCGCGCACGGGCTGTCAAGGCGAGGCGGCAAGGAAACATTCACGGGGTGCGGCGCCTGTATGCAGGCATCCGCACCCCGTGGGTGAGCAGGAGGTTCCTCAGGCGTTGAGCGTGCCCGTGGCGAGGAGGCCGAGCAGGCCCGCGCCGATGAGGATCCGGTAGACCACGAAGGCGTTGAAGGAGTGCTTGGCCACGAACTTCAGCAGCCAGGCGATGGAGGCGTAGGCGACGACGAAGGACACGATCGTGCCGACGGCCAGCGGGGCGGCGCCCACGCCCGCACCCAGGGCGTCCTTCAGCTCGTACAGGCCGGCGCCGGTCAGGGCCGGGATGCCCAGGAAGAAGGACAGGCGGGTGGCGGCGACGCGGTCCAGGTCGAGGATGAGCGCGGTGGACATGGTGGCGCCGGAGCGGGAGAAACCGGGGAAGAGCAGGGCGAGGATCTGCGAGCAGCCGACCCACATGGCGTCCTTGAAGGACGTGTCGTCCTCACCGCGCTTGTGGCGGCCCATCTGGTCGGCGGCCCACATCACACCCGAGCCGACGATCAGCGAACCGGCGACCACCCAGAGCGAGGCCAGCGGGCCGTCGATCAGCGGCTTGGCGGCCAGACCCACCAGGACGATCGGGACGGTCGCGGCGATCACCCACCACGCGAACCGGTAGTCGTGGTGGTAGCGCTCCTCGCGGTTGGTCAGACCGCGGAACCAGGCCGAGACGATCCGCTTGATGTCCTTGAAGAAGTACACGAGCACGGCGGCGATGGCGCCGACCTGGATGACGGCGGAGAACCCGACGACGGACTTGTCGTCGACGGGAATGCTCATGAGCCCCTCGGCGATCTTGAGGTGGCCCGTGGAGGACACCGGGAGGAACTCGGTCACCCCCTCGACTACTCCGAGGACGACGGCCTGACCGACGGAGATGGCGCTCATGGGATCCAGTTCTGAGGAGAGTTGGTCGACAGTGCTGTAGACAGTCTTACTATGCGCGGCCGCACGGGAAGCCCCTAGCCCCACAGGGCGCCGGCGAGCGAGAACCCGGCGAACGCCGCCGCCAGCCCGGCCACCACGCTCGCGACGACGTTGACGGCAGCGTAGAGGGAGGCACCCGCCGCGGTCAGCCGCAGGGTCTCGTAGGAGAAGGTCGAGTACGTCGTCAGCGCGCCGCACAGCCCGGTGCCGAGCAGGAGCTGCAGATGGGGTCCTGCGGCCCCGGCCGAGGCCGCACCGGTGAGCAGCCCGAGGACGAGGCAGCCGCTGACGTTCACGACGAAGGTACCCCACGGGAGGAGCGAGTCGTGGCGGGCCTGTACGGCACGGTCGGTGAGGTAGCGCAGCGGTGCGCCGACCACGGCCCCCAGGGCGACGAGCAGCCAGTTCACAACGACTTCTCACCCTTCGGGTCCGTCTCGTCTGGCTTCACCCGGTTCGTCGGGCCGATGTACCGGACGACCTCGCACTCCTCCAGCGTCACCAGCCCCCCGTCGACCAGCTCGTCCAGCTGCGGCAGGAACGCCCTGACCCGCTCCTCGGCGTCCACGACGACCACCGCGACCGGCAGGTCCTCGCTCAGGGACAGCAGCCGGGAGGTGTGGATGCGGGAGGAGGCACCGAACCCCTCGACGCCCCGGAAGACGCTGGCCCCGGCGAGTCCGGCGGCATGCGCGCGGTGCACGATCTCCGTGTAGAGGGGCCTGTGGTGCCAGGTGTCGTCCTCGCCGATGTAGACGGTCAGCCTGAGGGCCCGGCCGGTGAGTGAGGTCACGGCTGCCTCCCGATCAGCACCCGGCGGGCGGCGGCCGAGGCCAGCCAGACCGCCGCGAGGGCCGCGAGCAGCGTCGCGGCGAGATAGGCCAGCGCCGTGCCGGGGCGGCCGGCGTCGACCAGCCTGCGGACGTCGACGGCGTAGGTGGAGAAGGTGGTGAAGCCGCCGAGCACGCCGGTGCCGAAAAAGGGGCGGACGAGCCGGTGGGCGGCCCGCACCTCGGTGATCAGCACCATGAACACGCCGATCACGGCGCAGCCGGCGACATTGGTCCAGAAGGTCGCCCAGGGGAAGCCGCCGGGCGGCGTGGGCAGGGCGAGGGTCACCCCGTAGCGGGCGCACGCACCTAGGGCGCCGCCGATCGCGACCACCGCGACGACGGGTGCCTGAGCGCGCCACTCGCGCCGCCGGCGCGGCGCGGGGCGGGTGCGGATGCTCTCGACTTCCGGCGCTGTCATGCTCGTGGATCTCCTGTTCGACCCTGCCCCCGGGCGGGTGATCACGGCCGGGCACCAGGGTACCGCCGGGTCAGCCGGCCGCAGGCCGCGCGCAGACCGCGACGCCCGGCTCCCGGAGGCTGCCGAGCACCAGGTGGTCGCCCGTCGCGCAGACGCTGGTGACCATGCGGAAACCGGAGCGGCGGCGGGCGAGGTGGTGGACGGTCCGGCCGTCGTCGTCGACGGCGAGCACACCGATCGTCGCGGACGGCCGGTAGGGCGCGTGCACGGCGGCGCGGGCGGCGGCGCGGCGGACGGCGGGCGAGGCGCGGTGCAGGAGGTCCAGCGGGGGAACGCGCGGGCTGGGCAGGGCGACCCATATCGGGCCGTCGGGGCTCTCGCGCCAGAGGTTGTCCGGCATGCCGGGCAGGGTGGCGAAGAGATCGGCTTCTCCGGCGCGGGGCCCGCTGAGGTGGTAGCGGGTGAGGCGGCAGGCACCGGTCTCGGCGATCACGAGGAAGGAGCCGTCGGCGCTCGGGGCCACGCCGTTGGCGAACTGCAGGCCCTCCAGGAGCACTTCGGGCTCGCCGCCCTCGGGTGCGAGGCGGAGCAGACGGCCCGTGCCGGTGTGTTCGACGATCTCACCGACCCACTGGCCGAGCGGGTGACGGCGGCTGGAGACGGTGAAGTACACGCTGCCGTCGGGCAGGGCCACCGCGTTGCTGCAGAACCGCAGCGGCTCCCCCGCCGCGCGGTCGGCGAGGACGCGCACGGCGCCGTCGTCGAGGCCGACGCGCAGCAGACCGCGCTCGGCGTCGCAGACCAACAGGGCGCCGTCCGGCAGGAGTTCGAGCCCGAGAGGACGCCCGCCGGTCTCGGCCACGACCTCGGTGCGGGCGGTGTGCGGGTCCCCTAGGTGGTGGATCCGCAGGATACGGCCGTCCGCCACGCCGGTGAGCACCCGGCCCTGCGGGTCGGCCACCACGTCCTCGGGGCCGTGCGCGCCCAGGGAGACGTAGTGGAGGGGGTGGAGCGGGTGGTGGGGAACGAGTGCCGTGGGTCGGTCCATGCGCCAGAGCCCTTCGCCGTGGGATCGGCCCATCCTGGCAAGGGGACCGGGTCGTCACCAGCCCTTCTCGAACATTCGCGCCACCTCGGCAATGCGGATCTCGTCGCGCCGGTAGTAGGTGCGGCAGCGGATCCGCCGGGCGCGCAGCACGCCGAGGCGGGTGAGGAAGTCCAGGTGGGCGGCGGCGATCCGGCGGGGCACGCCGAGCTTGGCCGCGACGGCCCGCGCGGTGACACCGTTGTGGACGGGATCGCGGTGCCACGATCGCGGGAAGTGGGCCGCCGGGTCCTTCAGCCACTCCATGATGGTCTGCCGCACCCGGCCCGAGGGAGTTCCCATCATTCCGTCCGCCCTCCGTCCCCGGCGTCCTCGTACGCAGTCTTCCCACTGTGGGGTCGGCGACGCCGTTCCGTCAGGGACTCGCCGCCCGTTGTCCGGTAGCGCACGGGAGCGCGACCGAGGAGCGCGCCCACGGCCGGGGAGACACGCCGGAGGCCGGGCCGCCCCTTGTGGCCGGTCCCCGTCACGGGCGGTTCAGCGGTGGCCGGGACCACGTCATGGCGGGCAGCCCGCCCTGTCGTCGTGGCCGAACAGGGCCTGGTTCGCGGAGTCGTTGCCGGAGGTGGCGTCCGCCGGCCCCGGTGGGCGACGGCGCTTTCGAGCCACCACGCGGTGCCGGCCTTGTCGCCGGACACAGCCTGCCGGCGTTGATCTCCTCGCCGCCGGACCGTGCCGGCGGTGGTGCGCGTCACCGCTCCCCGGGTCTGACCAGCCCTGTCTCCTGCGGTTGCCGCGATCGGTGAGCCTCGGTGCGGGGCTGCCGCTCGCCCGTCCCGCGCGCAGCGTGCTCACCCTGGCCGCCGTGGTACTGGGCGTGACGACGGTGACGTTCGCGACGGGTCTGGCCTCGACGTTGACCGGCATCGGGAGCGCCGGTCACCACGCCTGCGGGGTCACCGTATATGTCGGCGCCGACCGGCACGGCGAGGAGGCGCACCCCAGGCGCGGCGATCGGCAGACCCAGTCGCTGCTGGCCGGGTTGCCCGGTGCGACCGGGGTCACGGCGCGGGCGGACGACGACGTGCTGCTGGTCGGCAGCGCGCAGGTGCTGGAGTTCGAGGGCCGGCGCGGCTCCGCCCCTCATCTGGACACCGTGGTGACGCGGCGGCGCTGGACGCGCGGCACGGACGAGGTGCTGGCCTCCTCGGCCTTCCTGCGCTGGGCGCTGTGGTCCCCGCCCGTCGCGCAGCCCGCCTGACCGTCGCCGAGGTGCTGCACAACGAGTAGGGCGGGCAGCTTGCAACCGGTCAGGATCGAAGAAGCCGGAACGGGCTCCCCGGTCCTAGCGTGAAGTGCACCGACGCAGAACCCGTCGGACGAACGCGTGGGACCAACCCCGTCGGCCCACGCACACCACAGAAGGAGAGTCCCATGACCGCCGGCGTGCAGACGATCATCTACCCCGTCAAGGACCCGCAGCGGGCCAAGGCCCTGTTCACCGCCCTGCTGGGCGTCGAGCCGTACGCCGACGAGCCGTACTACATCGGCTTCAAGGCCGCCGGGCAGGATGTCGGTCTCGACCCGAACGGGCATGCGCAGGGCCTGACCGGGCCGGTGCCCTTCTGGCACGTCGACGATCTCCGGGAGCGGCTCGCCGCCCTGCTGGAGGCGGGCGCCGAGATCGTCCAGGACGTGCGGGACGTCGGCAACGGCCGGCTGGTCGCCTCCGTCAAGGACCCCGACGGCAACCTGGTCGGGCTCCTGCAGGACCCGGCTTCCTGAGCCGGGGGCGCCGGATCGCACCCGGACTAGTTGCACACTCAACGATTGGCCGGATCGGTGCTACGGTGCGGGTATGGCAGTCAAGACGGCCGACGCCCGGCTCGAGGAACGGTGGCGAGACATACTCGCCGTGCACGCGCGCACGATGTGCGAGATAGACCGGGCACTGCATCCGTACGGGCTCGGCGCCAGCGACTTCGAGGTGCTCGACATCCTGGCCGCGGAGTCGCCCGCGGAGGGCGACCACTGCCGGGTGCAGAACCTGGTCGGACGGGTGCATCTCAGCCAGAGCGCGCTGTCCCGGCTGATCGGGCGGCTGGAGAAGGACGGCCTCGTGGAGCGCTCGGTGTGCGCCGAGGACCGGCGCGGCGTGTGGGTCGCGCTCACCCGCAAGGGCCGCGAACTGCACGCCGAGGTACAGCCGTTGCAGCGCGCGGTGCTGGAGCGCATGCTCACCGGGCAGGAGCGTTAGACCGGGCGCCGGGAAGCCCGCCGTCCCGGGCGGCCCGGCACGGTGCACACGCGCAGTTCCACTGCGGGAGGCCGCCCCCGGCAGCGGTGCCCAGCAGGACGGCCCGCACGGCCCTCGCTCCTTCCCGCTCCGCGCACTCGTCCCCGCTGGGACCCGCCCGGCCGTGGGGTGGACGACGACTCGGTGTCGGAGGGGCAGTTCCGGCTGTCCTCCCCGGGGCTGCCGGTCCGCGGGGCGCCGCGGCGGTATCGGGGCGCACGGGAAGTCGCGGGTTCCCGTCCACAACGCGGGCACGGCGTCGCCGCGGCGGCACAACTCGTAGGCGACCGACTCGTAGTTGACCCGCCAGCCCCGGAAGTGCGGCCAGGCCTCCTCAGGGGTGCGCTCCGCCCGGAACCCGGCCGCGTCCAGCATCGCGACGGCCGAGTCGAACTCGGCGAAGGTGAGCCGGATGGGCCCGTCGGGCGACGGATCGGCGTCGAACGCGATGCGCACCGCGTGGCCGATGTCGCGCAGGGCGCTGAATCAGGCCCGCAGCACGAGGCGGGCCTCGGGCGGCGCGGTGCGCGGCTGCAGCGCTGTCGATGGCCTCGTACCCGCCGCCGCGGGGCGCGGTCAGCCGGAGAGGCGGAAGACCAGTTCGGGGTGGACACGAGAGTGCGCAGGATGCTGCTCAGCACCAGTGCGAGGACCAGTGCTCCGGCAATGCCGGAGATCAGTGCCACGCGGTCACTGTCGCGCCGGAAGGGTGGGCGCCCTGCCGCCCGCGCGCCGGTCAGCGGGCCAGCAGTGTGCGTACCCCCTGCGAGGTCAGGGTGAGGGCGTGGTTGGAACTGCCGTCGATGGCGAGGGAGAGCTCCTCGTCGGGCCACTGGGAGGCGAGCGCGCCGAGCGGGATGAGACGGTACCGGGAGACGAACGGCAGCAGCTCGGCCATCTCGCCCTCCGTGGTGAACACGGGGACGACCTGGTCGCCTCCTGGCTGTTCGAGGACGGGCAGCGCCACCGTCGTGGCGTCGGCGCCCTCCCCGTCGATCGCGTCGTCCGGCACGGGAACGAGCACGTCGCTGTGGGCGAGGGTGTCCAGGGCGGCCTGGTCCTCGGCGTTCACGGCCAGCGCGTCCAGCGCCTGCTGGGCCGGCGTGGGCCGGGCGTCGTGTGCGGGTGTCTCCATAACAGATCCCCAGGTAGCGGTGGTCGTACGGGCCACCCGGGCGTCCCTGCCCGGGCGTGCTCCGCCTCGCGTACCCGGTGCCGCCCCGGCCATGCGTGCGAATCGGGGGGAGGTCCGGTGGCGGGGCGGTGCGGGCGGCGAGTTCGGGGCCCCACTTGCCGAAGGTCGTGGTGTCCATGATGTCCCCGGCCAGGCCGGCGAGGTCACCGGTCAGCTCCCACAGTCCGGCGTCCGGGGGCCGCAGGGCGAACGGCCACTGGTCGTAGTAGGCGCGCCAGGCCCCGCGCGGCCTCGCCGGGGCCACGAAGCGGGTGAAGGTGACGCGGTCGGCGAAGGCCGGCAGCAGGCTGCGGACGCCCGCCGCAGCCTCGGCGTACCGCGGCGCGGCCCACGGGCTCGCCGGGTCGGCGAACACGCGCTGCATGTCGATGACGGCGAGATGTCCGCCGGTCACCCGCCCGGCACCCGCTCGGCCGGTGCCGGGCTCGGCGCCTGGGCCTCCTGCGTGCGCACTCGTCCCCGGCCGGGCGGCAGCGAGCCGAGGAAGGCCAGGGCCAGCGCGGCCAGGACGCCCAGGTTGGCGTACGCCCACGCGCCGGTCCTGCCACCGAGGCCGAACGGCCCGAGCAGGTAGCCCTGCCAGGTCAGCCAGCGCGCGGCGGTGTTGGTGACCAGGCCCCAGCCGATGGCGGTGGCGGCGAGGGTGAGCAGCAGGGGCGCCGTGGGGATGTCGCCGTAGCGGCCGTGCGGGCGGTACAGGTCGCCCTCGTCGTAGTCGCGGCGGCGCAGGGCCAGGTCGGCGAGCATGACACCCGACCAGGCGGCGATGGGTACGCCGAGCGTGGTGAGGAAGCCCATGAACTGGCCGAGGAAGTCACCGGCGAAGAACACGATGTACACCGAGCCGGCGATCATCAGGCAGCCGTCCAGGAACGCGGCGACGTAGCGCGGCGCGCGCAGGCCGGCGGAGAGCAGGGCCAGGCCGGAGGAGTAGATGTCGAGGACGGCGCCGCCGACCAGGCCGAGGACGGCGACCACGGCGAACGGCACCAGGAACCAGGTCGGCAGGATCGTCGTCAGGGCGCCGATCGGGTCGGCCGCGACGGCCGTGCTCAGCTTCCGCGAGGAGCCGGCCAGCAGCAGGCCGAACACCAGCAGGAGCAGCGGGGCCAGGGAGCCGCCGAACGCGGTCCAGCCGATCACGCCCCGGCTGGAGGTGTCGCGGGGCAGATAGCGGGAGTAGTCGGCGGCCGCGTTGACCCAGCCGAGGCCGAAGCCGGTCATCATGAACACCAGCGCGCCGATGAACTGCTGCGGGGAGCCGGCCGGAACCGCGCTGACGGCGCTCCAGTGGACGTGGTCCGCGACGAGGCCCACGTACACGAGCGTGAGCACGCCCGTGATCACGGTGATGGCGGTCTGGAGCCGCATGATGAGGTCGAAGCCCATGACACCGGCGACGACGGTCAGCGCGGCCACCACCACGAGGGCGACCACCTTCGTCCCGGTGCCCCCGCCCCAGCCGAGCCTGATGAAGACCGTCGCGGTGGCCATGGCGGCGAGCGCGGTGAGCACGGTCTCCCAGCCGACCGTCAGCACCCAGGAGATCAGCGACGGCAGCCGGTTGCCCCGCACCCCGTACGCGGCCCGGCTGAGCACCATCGTGGGGGCGGAGCCGCGTTTGCCGGCCACCGCGACGAAGCCGCACAGCAGGAAGGACACGACGATGCCGAGCACGCCCGCGGCGAGCGCCTGCCAGAAGGAGATGCCGAAGCCGAGCGCGAACGCGCCGTAACTCAGCCCGAGGACGGAGACATTCGCACCGAACCACGGCCACAAGAGCGTGCGCGGGCTGCCCCTGCGCTCCGCGTCCCCGATCACGTCCAGACCGTGCGTCTCCACCTGGACGGAGCGGCCGGCGGATCTGTCGTCGGGGCTTGCGTCCTGCGGATGCGTCATCGCGACCTACCTGTCCAGACGTGATCATTCACGCTGGATCAGGGCCACAACGACCGTCAATACCAGCTCAGTTGGGCGACGGTGACGCCCTTGTCAGCGGTCGAACCCCTCCTGGATCGGGGTCGTCGGCTCCTCCCGCAGGTGTGCGGGGACAGGCCGCGCTCGCCGCCTCCGCGTGCCCGTTCCGCCCGCAGCGCGGAGGTGCGTCCGGCGCGCCCGCCGCCCGAGCGGCCGTGACCAGCCGGTCCTTGCCGGCCGGGCAGGTCACGTCCTGCAGCGCGCCGCCGGCACCTCGGCGACGCCGGTGTGTGCCGTGCTCACGCCGCCTCCTCCCGTCATCCGCCGCCTGCTCCGGCCTCCTGCCCGGCGTTCTCGTCCGCTTCTCCCTCCGCCTGGGACGGGGTGGTGCGGAGCGGCTGCTCCGCGCCCGCCTCGTCGGGCTCCCGCTCGCCCTCGGCCTGGGAAGGGGTGGTGTACTCGCTCATCGGGGCCTCCCACGCGCATCCCCGGACTGTTCCGAGCCTCGAGTACCCGCCCGTCACGCCTCCTATGACCGGGGGCTCGGCGTGCGTCCGCGGCCGGTGGACGGGTACTCGGCAGGGCCGCGTTCGAGAACATGTGACCGAGCGGCACCGACGGGCGCGCGGCGCCGGAGCCGAGGTGCCGGCACCGCGCGCCCCCGTCGTATCGTGAACCACCTGGCGCCGCCCCTCGCGGACCGGCGGCGCCCGAGCACTTCTGCGCCGGCGTGGCTACCCTGCCTCCAGGGCCGCGGTCACCGTGCTCACCGCGGCAGTGCGCCAAGTCGTTCGACGGCATCCGGATCGGCGCCGTCGGCCCGGGCTTCACCGCAACCGGCCTGAACCTCTGAGGGCGCCGAGGTCATCGTGCCCATGGCGTCGATCGGCCCCGACTCCCCCACCGACCTCCCGGAACGCGGCAGGCGTCCTGCCCTGGTGACCGGCGCACGGCCCGTGGCGGTCGTGCCCGCACCGCCACGGGGCCGGCCGGCTCCGGCGCTGTCCCGGCCGTGCCCCGCGGCGGCGTGGCGCGTGCCCGGCCGGGCGGCCCGCGGCGAGGATGGCGCTCAGGCAGCAGCGGGCTGGGAGGCGGACATGACGCTGAACCGTATCGGCCTGGTCGTGCACGGCGGACGCGCCGAAGCCGCGGCCGGCGCGCGGGCCGTGCACGAATGGTGCGACGAGCACACGGTGACGTGCACCGACATCGACGTGTGGCGGGAGGGCGCGCGGCACAGCGCGCGGGAGGAGGTCGACGCCGCGGGCGATCCGGACCTCATCGTCACGCTCGGCGGCGACGGCACCTTCCTGCGCGGGGCGCGGCTCGCGGCCGAGAACGACGCCATGGTGCTCGGCGTCGACCTCGGGCGGGTCGGCTTCCTGACCGAGGTCCCCGCGACGGCTGTACGGGCGGCGCTGGACGCGGTACGGGAGGAGAGCATCACCGTCGAGAGCCGGATGCTCCTCACCATGCGCGCGTCGTGCCGCCTCGAGGTACCGGCGCAGGTGGAGATGCTGATGCGGTACGGCCGCGGGCCGCTGCTGCCGCCGCCGCGGGTGCGCGCCGAGTGCGAGGCCGGCAACGACTGGGGCGTCGCGCTGAACGTCACCGCGCTGAACGACATCGTGGTGGAGAAGCTGGCCCGGGACCGGCAGGTGTCGGCCGCGGTCTACCTGTCCGGCCGGCTCCTGGCCGTCTACTCCGCCGACGCGCTGCTGGTGGCCACGCCCACGGGGTCCACCGCGTACAGCTTCGCGGCGGGCGGCCCCGTCGTCTCGCCGCGTGCCGACGGGCTGGTGTTCACGCCGGTGGCGCCGCACATGGTGTTCAACCGCTCGGTCGTGGCCGCCCCCGACGAGCCCATCGCGCTGCGCGTGCTCGAACGGTCGGGCGAGGCCGCCGTCAGCATCGACGGCCAGCTGCGCGGTGTGCTGAGTGCCGGGGACTGGATCGGGGTGTACGCCGCACCCCGCCGGCTCAAGGCGGTGCGGCTCGGGCCGATGGACTTCTACGGCCGGCTGCGGGACCGCATGAACCTCACCGACGCCCCGGCCGCACTGGCCGACGGCGCCGCCGCCCCGCTGTGGCCGGTGACCACCCCGCCCCCGGGCGACCTCGCCCACCTGGCCCTGCCCGCCGTCCCGGGCGAAGCACCCCGGGGCTGACCGGGCAGCGCCGCACGGCGTCAGCCGAACAGGCCGGCGGTGCCGTCCTTCCGCACGACGCACAGGGCCCAGATGATGAAGGCGGACAGGGCGATCACCACGATCGACCAGACCGGGTAGTACGGCAGGGACAGGAAGTTGGCGATGATGATCAGTGAGGCGATGGCCACCCCGGAGGCCCGTGCCCACATCGCCGCCCGGAACAGCCCGAAGGCGACGAGGACGGCGACGACGCCGAGGATCAGGTGGACCCAGCCCCAGCCGGTGAGGCTGAACCGGAAGACGTAGTCGCGGGTGACGAAAAAGACGTCGTCGTGTGCGATCGCCATGATTCCGCGGCAGATGGCCAGTATCCCGGCGAGCAGCAGCATCACCGCCGCGAACGCCGCCAGGCCCGTCGCCCATTCCTCCCTGGCGGTGGGCGTGTGCGGGGCGTGGGTGGTGGTCATCGGGCCACCTCGTTCCTCTGCTGGGCGCGCTGCTCGGTCGCGGAGGCGGAGGGGGCGCCTTCCGCGCGGTCGGACGGCCGGTGCCCGGCGAGGACCAGTTCCTTCGCCCGGCGGAACTCGTCCTCGGTGATGTCACCGCGGGACCTCATCTCGGACAGCTTCGCGAGTTCGTCGGCGCTGGTGACACCGCTCTGCGCGGTCCGGCGGACGTAGTCCTCGAAGGCCTGCTGCTGCGCGCGCGCCTGTTGCACCTCGCGGAGGCCCATGCCCTTGCCGCGCGCGATCAGGTAGACGAAGACACCGAGGAACGGCAGGACGACGACGCACACCAGCCAGCCGGCCTTGCCCCAGCCGCCCAGCTCGTCGTCGCGGAAGATGTCCGTGACGACCCGGAAGAGCAGCACGAACCACATGATCCACAGGAAGAACACGAAGATGGACCAGAAGACGCTCAGCGCCGGATAGTCATACGCGAGGTATGTCTGCGCGCTCATGTCGCTTCCTCCGTCCCGGGTCTGCGCCCGGTAGTCGTTCTGTACCGTTCTCAGGCTGCGCGGTGCGGGGACCGGGCCGCCTCACCCCGTGCGGGTGAACGGCGGTCACGGCGCCGAGGGACGGGGTGCGCGGTCGGTTCGTCCCGTGGCGGCGGCCAGGACCGCCGTGGCGGCCAGCACAATCAGGACCAGCACGAGCACCAGAGCCACCACGCCGACCGTGGGGTGGTTCCACAGCAGGAGCGCCAGGGCGCCCGCCCCGATGGTGACGCCGGTCGTCCACCTGCGGTGGGCGGTCAGCCACTCCCCCGCGTGTCCGGTGCGCACACCGGCCCGGCTCAGTCCGCGTCCCGCCGCCGTCGCGCCCCGCTGCACCGTGTGCCGCACGGCGCGGGCGGCTGTGCTCGGGCCGTACAGGAAGGCGGCCGGCGCCGTGATCACGCAGATGACGAGGACCGTACGGACGCTGTCGCGCAGGAAGCGGACGAAGGTGTCGTAGATGGCCGCGGCGGCGTCCCGCGGCAGCGTGGTCGGAGGGACCGAGTCGAGATAGACGACCCGCGCGACGGCCAGGGCCACGAGCAGCACGATCATCATGACGCCGACGCCGATGGAGAGGCCGATCAGCATCACCCGGTGCCCCGGGGCCGCCCACAGGGCCGCGGCGGCCACGATCAGGGTGATCACGGGCATCCAGGTGCCGACGATGTCCAGCAGCCGCATCCCGTTCTGGGCCTTGCTGAGCTCGTCGGTGCGGAACAGGGTGACCGAGCGGTCGATCTGCGGGATCGCGGCGGCCTGCTTGAAGCCGGCGTCGACGAGCCGCTTCTGCACCTGGTCGACCACCACGCCGATGTCCAGCTGAACGGTGTCGCCGCTGGCCTTGAGCGCCGTGTTTCCCTCCCCGGTGAGCATGCCCACCACCGCGGACTGCGCCCGCCGGTTGCCCGCCACCCATGCCTCCTTGAAGACGTCGCTGGTCACCACGCGGTTGATGACGCGGTGCACGACCGTCTGCACGGCGGCGCGCAGCGGCCCGGCGAGCGCCCTGGACGCGTCGACCACGCGGGGCGGCGCGCCGCTGTCCGCGAGCACCTTGGTGAGCTGGGCCGTCACCGCCTGGACGTCCACCTGCGCCACCACACGGTCGGTCAGCCGGTTCACGAGGGCGCTCTGCACGGCCGGATCGGAGGCGAGCGGCGCCACGGTCTGCACATACCGGTCGGTGTCGGCGACGGTGTCGTGGACCCAGACCGCGACGACGGTCAGGGGCGCGAACACGAGCGTCAGCACCAGGAGGACGGCGGCGGTCAGCTGCCGCAGCCGCCGGTGCCGCACGTGAGCGGCGCGGCGGAGCCGGTCGTACTCCGCGCGTTCCTCGGCGGTGAGGACATGCCCGGACGCGGGTGGGTCGGATCGGGACGGTCCGGAGGCGGCGCCCGAAGCCATGGCTCCTCCTGTAAGGGCGTGCCGCCCGTCGGGGACGTGTGCGAACGGCCGATCCTCCCCGGCGCGTCCACCGGGTCGGGGGTCGCGCCGGGGAAGGGGGCCCCGTCGGGAGACTGCTCCGACCCGGTGTCCGGCCTGGGACCACGTGAAACGGTCATGGCTCCTCCTCACGTGTCCAGAGCCGGTCCGGGCCGGCCGACGGGGCCGTGTGCGGGGACCTCACCGAACCAGCGTCTCCCCGGCAGCCGCCTCCCGGATCACCCCCCAGGGGTGATCCGGGTCCGGCGCCGGGGAGTTGGGGTGGGGGGCGAGGGCAGGCGGGCGGGCCTGCGGCAGAGCGACGGAAGAGAGACGCGATGACCGATCCAGCGGCCGCCGGCGGGACGCGCAGCTCGCCGGACGGTGTGCCGCGCTACGGTCGGCCGGACCGTCTGGCCGCGGCCGCGTCCCTCGCCCGGGCGCTGGGCATCACGGCCGGCCTGGTCGTGGCCTACTACCTGCTGCCGTTGGACACGCGCAGCGCGCTGGAGACGTCCTTCCTTCTGCTGGGCGGTCTGCTGGGGGTCGCCCTGGTCTTCGGCTGGGAGGCCTGGCTCGTCGTCCACTCCGCCCGTCCGCGCCTGAAGGCCGTCGAGGCCCTGGCCGCCACGGTGGTTCTCCACCTGGTCGTCTTCGCCGGCGTCTACTACCTGCTCGCCCGCGACACCCCCGGCTCCTTCAGCGAGCCGCTGACCCGGACGGACGCGCTGTACTTCGCGCTCGCCACGTTCACCACCGTGGGGTACGGCGACGTCACGGCGCGGTCCGAGACGGGCCGGGTGGTGGTGATGTGCCAGATGGTGTGCGGCCTGCTGATCCTGGGCGTCGCCGCGCGGCTGATCACGGCCGCCGTCCAGGCCGGGCTGCGCCGACAGGGGCGGTAGGCGCTGCCCCGGTGAGCACGACCGCATCGACCCGCTGGACCACGTTGCGCGGGTCGAGCGCGTCGGTCTCCTTGGTACCGGGCCCGCCGCCGTAGTACGAGTGCCCAGCACCCACCACGGGGACGCCTGGTGACGCTGGTGACGCTGGTGACGCAGCGAAGGCCGCGCCGGGGTCACTCCGGCGTCTGGCGCATTTCCAGCACCCGCAGGCCCAGCGACTGGCAGCGGGCCAGCAGCCCGTACAACTGCGCCTCGTCCAGCACCCGGCCGAACAGGATGGTGTGGCCGGACATCACGACGTGGTCCAGCTCCGGGAACGCCTTGGCCAGCGTCTCCGTCATCTCTCCGTCGACGCGAATCTCGTAGCGCATGCGGTGCTCTCCCCCGCCTTCCCCGGACGGGCGTGGCCTGCCTGTCCCTGCGATGCTGCGCCCCGGCGCGTCGCCCGGCCTCACCCACCACAGGTGATACGGAGCCCGGGGCGCCCTCCCGGCGCGCCCCTCACAGCAGGCCCAGGTCACGCGCGCGGTGCACGGCGTCGTGCCGCCGGTTGACGGCGAGCTTGCGGTAGGCGCTCTTCAGGTGGGTCTTGACCGTGTTGACGGACACGTACAGATCGGCGGCGATCTCCTCCGTGGACATCATCTGGGCCAATCGGCGCAGGACGTCCCGTTCGCGTGCGCTCAACTCCTCCACCACCGGCAACGATGGCTGTTCCCGAGGCGGTCGAGGGCCGCCCGCATGCGACGTGCCGGGGGTCAGCCAGCCCTCGGCCAGTGCCCTCAGCGGCGCCGTGCCCAGCAGTGGCGGCAGCCACGGTCCGGCCTCACGGAACGGCCGCCGCAGCCGCTCACGCCGCGCCTCCCGGAGTGCCTGGGCCACGAGCCGGCGCTGGGCGGCGCGATCCCCCGCACCGCCCGCCAGCTGCGCCCTGACCAGGGCGGCCCGGACGGTCACCGCGGGGCCGAGGCCGCGCT
>NZ_JBLEBI010000136.1:0-18979 GCF_047340315.1 Streptomyces sp. AF1A | reverse complement strand
TGAAGGCGACGGCGTGGGCGGCGGCGCCGTGCACCGACTCGGCGAGGTTGGCGAGGAAGGACTCGACGGTGCCGGAGGTGTCGGCGACCTGCTCCGCCAGCTGCTCCAGCCGGACGATCTCACGCGCCTCGGCGTCGGCCGCCGAGGCCAGCTCCGGGGGGCCGGTGAGGTCGCCGGGCAGCCCGGTGTCCACGAGGTAGGTGGTGATGCCGCTGCCGCGCAGCAGCCGACGGGCCGCCTCCGGGGCGCCCAGTTCCCGGCGCCGGGCCAGATAGAGGGCGGGTGAGCAGTGCGGTTCGAGGCCGAGCAGGGGTGGGCACCAGCGCCGTACGGCGAAGCCCGTCTGGGTGTCGAAGAGGGTGGTGCCCGACGCCGGCGGTCCCTCGGTGCGGGCCAGCTGGGCCTCGAAGGTGCCGAGGCCCAGCTCCGTCCGCAGGACGCCGTGGCAGTACTGGTCCACGAGGGACGGCGTTTCGATCATCGGGCTCCCCCGTGCGGACGCGCTGTGCTGCCTTACCCGTCCTAACGGGTGAACCGGGTGCGAGGTCGCGGATGAGCCCGGAGAGACCGGTGATGCGGCGACCGCGGGCGGTGTCCTCGGTCGCGCACCGCGTACCGTTCCCCGAGCCGCCGCGCCGTACGCGACCGCCGTTCCCCCCCGGCGCCGTACGCGCCCAGCCATTTCCCGCGCCCGGCGCCCTTCGTGCTCAGCCGTTCCCCGAGCCCCACGCGCTGAGCCATTGGCCGGACCGCCGCGCCCTACGCGCTCAACCGTTCCCGAGCCCCGAGCCCCCGCGCCCGGCGCCGTACGCGCTCAGCCATTCCCCGAGCCCCCGCGCCCCACGCGCTCAGCCGTTGGCCGGGCCGCCCAGCTGGATCCCTGCCATCCGCTGCCACTCGTACGGCCCCGTCTTCACCTTCGCCGCGAACTCGCCGTCGAAGGACTCGTGGACGGTGATGCCGGACTTCTCCACCGCCTGCTCGGCGATGGCGCAGGTGGGGGCCACCAGGTCGCCCCAGCCGCCGTCCGCGCCGACGAGGACGATGCGGGCGCCGCGCTCCCCGATGTAGGCCACGTGGCCCTCGGCCCCGCCGTGCGCCTTGGAGAAGGCGCTGATCTCCCGGGCGAGCTTGGCCGCCTTGCGCTCGGCCCTCGCGTCAACCTGCTGCGTGTCTGCCATGGCCAGGATGCTACCGACGGGTAGATCGAACGGCGACGGGAGGGGTGCGTGGCCTTGACCACGCACCCCTCCCGTCGGGTGGAACGGCCGTCAGCGCAGGAAGGGGTCCACCGCGACGGCGACGAACAGGATCGACACGTAGGTGATGGACCAGTGGAACAGCCGCATCTCCTTCAGTTTCGCGCCCATCACCTCGGCCTTCGCGCGGTTCTGCAGCCCGTGCGCCTCCCACAGCCAGAAGCCGCCGGCCGCGAGCGCGACCACCGTGTAGAACCAGCCCGTGTAGCCGAGGGGCGTCAGGAGCAGGGAGACCAGGACCATCACCCAGCTGTAGATGACGATCTGGCGGGCGACGACCTTGTTGGACGCGATGACCGGGAGCATCGGCACGCCCACGCGCGCGTAGTCCTCCCTGACCTTCATGGACAGCGGCCAGTAGTGCGGCGGCGTCCAGAAGAACATGACGAGGAAGAGGATGATCGGCGCCCAGGACATCGAGTTCGTGACCGAGGACCAGCCGATGAGCACCGGCAGGCAGCCGGCGATGCCGCCCCACACGATGTTCTGCGACGTGCGCCGCTTGAGGATCATCGTGTAGACGACCACGTAGAAAAGGAGCGCTCCGAGTGACAGCCAGGCGCTCAGCCAGTTGACGGTGAGCCCGAACAGCAGCGTCGAGACGACGGCGAGCGTGATGCCGAAGGCGAGGCACTCGCGGGGGCTGACCATGCCGGTCACCAGCGGCCGCTGCGCCGTGCGGTCCATCAGGGCGTCGATGTCCCGGTCGATGTACATGTTCAGCGCGTTGGCGCCGCCCGCGGAGAGGTAGCCGCCGACGCAGGTGAGCAGCACCAGCTTCAGGTCCGGCACGCCCTGCTGCGCCAGGAACATCACCGGAACGGTGGTGATGAGCAGCAACTCGATGATCCGCGGCTTGGTCAGAGCCACGAACGCCTTGGCACGGGCCCCGAACGGCCGGTGAACCGGGCGCTGGCTCGCACCACCGAGCGAGCCCGCTGGACGGGATTCGACGGCCGTCACGCACACCCCTGACAGAGACATCCCAGCGAGCCTCTCCGTGTGTAGTCCCGGTGAAGGTGGCTCGCGCGTACCACGCCACTTTAGACGTTGCCCATACCCCGGCCTTCGCGGGGGTCGGGTCGTGTTGGCGAACGGCTCGTACGAGATCCCGTGCCCCTCGATTGAGCAGTCGTATGAGCAGCTCCGTATTCATGTGCCAAATGCCGTGTCGGCCAGTCGGGAGGCGGATCGCGCGGAGTCCCGGCAGTCTGGAAACACTCGAAAAAACGCACGTACTTACAGGGGTAGGCTCAGCGACGGCCGGCGGGCGACCAGTGCGCCGGCGCCCGGTGGGCGTACGCCCCGAAGACCGGCGACCGACATGTGGAGAGGAGCCCTGACCCAGGGTGAGCACCAAGCCGACCACCACAGACCTTGAGTGGACCGAGCTGGATGAGCGGGCCGTGGACACCGCCCGTGTCCTGGCCGCCGACGCCGTACAGAAGGTCGGCAACGGCCATCCCGGTACGGCGATGAGCCTGGCCCCGGCCGCCTACACCCTCTTCCAGAAGGTGATGCGGCACGACCCGGCCGACCCGGAGTGGATCGGGCGCGACCGCTTCGTGCTGTCCGCCGGCCACTCGTCCCTGACCCTCTACACGCAGCTCTACCTGGCCGGCTTCGGCCTGGAGCTGGAGGACCTGAAGTCCTTCCGCACCTGGGGTTCGAAGACCCCGGGCCACCCGGAGTACGGGCACACCAAGGGTGTGGAGACCACCACCGGTCCGCTGGGCCAGGGTGTGGGCAACGCGGTGGGCATGGCGATGGCGGCCCGCTACGAGCGCGGCCTGTTCGACCCGGACGCGCCGCAGGGCGAGTCGCCCTTCGACCACTTCGTCTACTGCATCGCCGGTGACGGCTGCCTGCAGGAGGGCATCTCCGCCGAGGCGTCGTCGCTGGCCGGCCACCAGAGGCTCGGCAACCTGATCCTGCTGTGGGACGACAACCACATCTCGATCGAGGGCGACACCGAGACCGCCGTCTCCGAGGACACCGTCAAGCGCTACGAGGCCTACGGCTGGCACGTGCAGCGGGTGGAGCCCAAGGAGAACGGCGACCTGGACCCGCACGCGATCTTCGCCGCTATCCAGGAGGCCAAGCGGGTCACCGACCGCCCGTCCTTTATCGCGATGCGCTCGATCATCGCCTGGCCGGCCCCGAACGCGCAGAACACCGAGGCCGCGCACGGCTCGGCGCTCGGCGAGGACGAGGTCGCGGCCACCAAGCGCGTCCTCGGCTTCGACCCGGACAAGCACTTCCAGGTCGAGGACGAGGTGATCGCCCACACCCGGCGGGCCCTGGAGCGCGGCGCCCAGGCGAAGACCGAATGGGAGAAGTCCCTCCAGGTGTGGCGGGACAACAACCCGGAGCGTGCCGCGGAGTTCGACCGCATCAGCAAGGGTGAGCTGCCCACCGGCTGGGAGGAGAAGCTCCCGGTGTTCGAGCCGGGCAAGTCCGTCGCCACGCGGGCCGCGTCCGGCAAGGTGCTGCAGGCGCTCGGCGCGGTCATCCCCGAGCTGTGGGGCGGCTCCGCCGACCTCGCCGGCTCGAACAACACCACCATCGACAAGGACAGCTCCTTCCTCCCCGCGGACAACCCGCTGCCCGAGGCCAACCCGTACGGCCGCACGATCCACTTCGGCATCCGCGAGCACGCCATGGGCGCGGAGCTGAACGGCATCACGCTGCACGGCAACACCCGCGTCTACGGCGGCACCTTCCTGGTCTTCTCCGACTACATGCGCAACGCCGTGCGCCTGGCGGCCCTGATGCACCTGCCGGTGACGTACGTGTGGACGCACGACTCCATCGGCCTCGGCGAGGACGGCCCCACCCACCAGCCGGTCGAGCACCTGGCCTCGCTGCGGGCGATCCCGGGCCTGAACATCGTCCGCCCGGCGGACGCCAACGAGACCGCGACCGCCTGGCGCGAGATCCTCAGGCGCTACACCAAGGAGTTCGGCAAGGGCCAGCCGCACGGCCTCGCGCTCACCCGCCAGGGCGTGCCGGTGTACGAGCCCAACGAGGACGCGGCGAAGGGCGGTTACGTCCTGTTCGAGGCCGAGGGCGGTGAGCCGCAGGTCATCCTGATCGCCACCGGTTCCGAGGTGCACGTGGCCGTCGAGGCGCGCGAGCAGCTGCAGGCCGAGGGGATTCCCACCCGCGTGGTGTCCATGCCGTCGGTCGAGTGGTTCGAGCAGCAGGACCAGGGGTACCGGGACTCCGTGCTGCCGCCGTCCGTGAAGGCAAGGGTCTCTGTGGAGGCGGGCGTCGGTCTGACCTGGCACAAGTACGTCGGGGACGCCGGCCGCATCGTTTCGCTGGAGCACTTCGGTGCTTCCGCCGACGGCAAGGTGCTCTTCCGGGAGTTCGGTTTCACCGCCGAGAACGTGGCCGCCAAGGCCCGGGAATCCATCGCCGCCGCCCAGCGCTGACGCTCATATACGACACGTAGGAGATGTAATTCCATGACAGACGCACTCAAGCGCCTCTCCGACGAAGGCGTCGCGATCTGGCTGGACGACCTGTCGCGCAAGCGGATCACGTCCGGCAACCTCGCCGAGCTGATCGACCAGCAGCACGTCGTGGGCGTCACCACCAACCCGACGATCTTCCAGAAGGCGATCTCGCAGGGCGACGGCTACACCCAGCAGGTCTCGGACCTCGCCGCCCGCAAGGTCACCGTGGAAGAGGCCATCCGCATGATCACCACGGCGGACGTCCGCGACGCCGCCGACATCCTGCGCCCGGTCTTCGACGCCACCGACGGCCAGGACGGCCGGGTCTCCATCGAGGTCGACCCGCGCCTCGCGCACAACACCAGGGCGACCGTCGCCGAGGCCAAGCAGCTGGCCTGGCTGGTGGACCGCCCCAACACGCTGATCAAGATCCCGGCCACCAAGGCGGGTCTCCCGGCGATCACCGAGGTCACCGGGCTCGGCATCAGCGTCAACGTCACCCTGATCTTCTCCCTCGAGCGCTACCGCGCGGTCATGGACGCCTACCTGTCCGGCCTGGAGAAGGCGAAGGAGCGCGGCCTGGACCTGTCGCTGATCCGGTCGGTGGCGTCCTTCTTCGTGTCCCGCGTGGACACCGAGATCGACCGCCGGATCGACGAGCTGGGCACCGACGAGGCCAAGGCGCTGCGCGGCAGGGCCGGCATCGCCAACGCGCGCCTCGCCTACCAGGCGTACGAGGAGGTCTTCTCCTCCGACCGCTGGAGCGCGCTGGAGAAGGCGGGCGCCCGCAAGCAGCGCCCGCTGTGGGCCTCCACCGGTGTGAAGGACCCGTCGTACAAGGACACCATGTACGTCGAGGAGCTGGTGGCGCCGAACACGGTCAACACCATGCCGGAGGCCACGCTGGAGGCGGTCGACGACCACGGGGAGATCCGCGGCGACGCCGTCACCGGTACGTACGAGCAGGCCCGCGCCGACCTGGACGCGCTGGAGAAGCTCGGCATCTCCTACGACGACGTCGTGCAGGTGCTGGAGGACGAGGGCGTGGAGAAGTTCGCGGCGTCCTGGAACGACCTGCTGAAGTCGACCCAGGCGGAGCTCGAGCGCCTCGCCCCTTCGGAGGGCTGAGTTGTCACCCGTTTCCGGTTCCGGAGCGAACCCGCTTCGTGACCCGGCCGACCGGCGGCTCCCGCGCATCGCGGGGCCGTCGGGCCTGGTCATCTTCGGCGTCACGGGCGACCTGTCGCGCAAGAAGCTGATGCCCGCGGTGTACGACCTCGCCAACCGGGGTCTGCTGCCGCCGGGCTTCTCGCTGGTGGGCTTCGCCCGCCGCGAATGGGCGCACGAGGACTTCGCCGCCGAGGTCCACGACGCCGTCAAGGCGCACGCCCGTACGCCGTTCCGCGAGGAGGTCTGGCAGCAGCTCATCCAGGGGATGCGCTTCGTCCAGGGCACCTTCGACGACGACGACGCGTTCGAGCGGCTGCGCTCCACGATCGAGGAGTTGGACAAGGCGCAGGGCACGGGCGGCAACTTCGCCTTCTACCTGTCGGTGCCGCCGCGCTCCTTCCCCGTCGTCATCCAGCAGCTCAAGAAGCACGGGCTCGCCGATCAGACCGCGGGCTCCTGGCGGCGCGCGGTCATCGAGAAGCCGTTCGGGCACGACCTGAAGTCGGCCGAGGAGCTGAACGCGATCGTGCACGAGGTGTTCGAACCGGACCAGGTGTTCCGGATCGACCACTACCTCGGCAAGGAGACCGTCCAGAACATCCTGGCGCTGCGCTTCGCCAACCAGATGTTCGAGCCGATCTGGAACCGGTCCTTCGTGGACCACGTGCAGATCACCATGGCGGAGGACATCGGCATCGGCGGCCGGGCCGGCTACTACGACGGCATCGGCGCCGCCCGCGACGTCATCCAGAACCACCTGCTCCAGCTGATGGCGCTCACCGCCATGGAGGAGCCCGCCTCCTTCGGCGCGGACGCGCTGGCCGCGGAGAAGGAGAAGGTGCTGGGCGCGGTACGGCTGCCCAAGGACCTGGGCCGGCACACCGTGCGCGGGCAGTACGCGGCCGGCTGGCAGGGCGGCGAGAAGGTCGTCGGCTACCTCGAAGAGGAGGGCATCGACCCGAAGTCGAAGACCGACACGTACGCGGCGATCAAGCTCGGCATCGACAACCGCCGCTGGGCGGGCGTCCCCTTCTACCTGCGCACCGGCAAGCGCCTGGGCCGCCGCGTGACCGAGATCGCGGTCGTCTTCCAGCGCGCCCCCCACTCCCCCTTCGACCACACGGCGACGGAGGAGCTGGGCCAGAACGCGGTCGTCATCCGCGTCCAGCCGGACGAGGGCATCACGGTCCGCTTCGGCTCCAAGGTGCCCGGCACCTCGATGGAGATCCGGGACGTGTCGATGGACTTCGCCTACGGCGAGTCGTTCACGGAGTCGAGCCCGGAGGCGTACGAGCGGCTCATCCTGGACGTGCTGCTCGGCGACGCCAACCTCTTCCCGCGCACCGAGGAGGTCGAGCTGTCCTGGAAGATCCTCGACCCGATCGAGGAGTACTGGGACAGGCACGGCAGGCCCGCGCAGTACAAGTCGGGCACCTGGGGGCCGGCCGAGGCGGACGAGATGCTCGCACGAGACGGACGGAGCTGGCGCCGGCCATGAAGATAGACCTGACCGACACCACCGCCGGCGACATCAACAAGGCGCTCGTCGAGGGCCGCCGCGCCATCGGCACGCCCGCCGTCGGCATGGTCCTCACCCTCGTCATCGTCACCGACGAGGAGAACGCCTACGACTCCCTGAAGGCCGCCAGCGACGCCTCGCGCGAGCATCCCTCGCGCACGCTCGTGGTCATCAGGCGGGTCTCCCGCAGCCTGCGCGACCGCACCTCCTCCCGGCTGGACGCCGAGGTGCGGGTGGGGGCGGACGCGGGCACCGGCGAGACGGTGGTGCTGCGGCTGTACGGCGAGGTCGTCGAGCACGCCGACTCCGTCGTGCTGCCGCTGCTGCTGCCGGACGCGCCGGTGGTCGTGTGGTGGCCGGTGAACGCGCCGCTGGACCCGGCCAGGGACCCGCTGGGCGCCCTGGCCCAGCGCCGGGTCACGGACACCTATGCCGCCGAGCAGCCGGTGCGGGAGCTGTCGGCCCGCGCGGCGAACTACACGCCCGGCGACACCGACCTGTCCTGGACGCGGATCACGCCGTGGCGCTCGATGCTGGCGGCGGCCCTCGACCAGGTCACCTGCGAGGTGACGGCCGTCGAGGTGGAGGGCGAGGAGTTCAACCCGAGCTGCGAGCTGCTGGCGATGTGGCTCGCGGACCGGCTTCAGGTGCCGGTGCGGCGCTCGCTGTCGTCCGGACCGGGTCTGACGGCGGTCCGCATGGACACCAGTTGCGGCCCGATCACCCTGGACCGGGCGGACGGCTCGCTGGCCACCTTGTCCATCGAGGGCCAGCCGGACCGCGCGGTGGCGCTGAAGCGCCGCGAGACCGCCGAGCTGATCGCGGAGGAGCTGCGCCGGCTGGACCCCGACGACACCTACGCGGCGGCGCTGCGCTACGGCGTGGAGCGGCTGAACCCGGCTCCGGAGCAGCAGCCCGCGGCGGTCGCGGAGCCGGAACCGGTGGAGGAGGCGGCCAAGGCGCCCGCGAAGAAGGCGGCGGCCAGGACCGCGAAGAAGACCCCGGCGAGGAAGGCGGCGGCGAAGTGAGCACTCCGCAGCTGGTCGTCCACCGTGACAAGGAACTGATGGCCCAGGCCGCCGCGGCGCGCCTGATCACGAAGATCGTGGACGCGCAGGCCTCCCGGGGCACCGCGTCCGTGGTCCTCACGGGCGGCCGCAACGGCAACGGCCTGCTTGCCGCGCTGGCGGCGGCGCCGGCCCGGGACGCCGTCGACTGGGGCCGCCTCGACCTGTGGTGGGGCGACGAGCGCTATCTCCCCGAGGGCGACCCGGAACGCAATGTCACCCAGGCCCGCGAGGCGCTGCTGGACTCCGTGCCGCTGGACCCGGAGCGGGTGCACGCCATGCCGGCCTCCGACGGCCCGTACGGCGCGGACGTCGATGCGGCGGCCGAGGCGTACGCGGCGGAACTGGCGAAGGCGGCCGGGCCGGAGAACCACGGCTCGGTGCCCACCTTCGACGTCCTGATGCTGGGCGTCGGCCCGGACACCCATGTGGCCTCGCTCTTCCCGGAGTTGCCGGCCGTGCGGGAGACCGAGCGCACGGTGGTGGGCGTGCACGGCGCCCCCAAGCCGCCGCCGACCCGGATCACCCTGACTCTGCCGGCGATCCGCTCGGCCCGCGAGGTCTGGCTCCTCGCGGCCGGCGAGGACAAGGCGGAGGCCGCGGCCATCGCCCTGTCGGGCGCGGGTGAGATCCAGGCCCCGGCGGCCGGCGCGCACGGCCGCTCCCGCACCCTGTGGCTGCTTGACGCGGCGGCGGCCTCGCAGTTGCCGCGGTCGCTGTATCCACCGGCTTCGCCGTGAACCACTGAGGTCCCCCCTCACGCGGGCTTCACAGTTTCTGCACCGGATTTCCATGCATCGGTCAACTTCTGTGTAAGCTCCTGGGCGCATCATTCGCACCACTGAGGGGGGACCTCATGCGTATACGCTTCGCGTCGGCCGCCGTTGTGACGGCCGGGACGCTCGCCGCCGTCGTCGTCGCGGCCCCGGCCCAGGCCACCGAGTACTCCTCCGCCCTGAAGATCAAGGGCGTCCAGTACGACGCTCCGGGGCGGGACTCCAACAGCTGCACCACGGGCAACACCAAGAGCGAGTACGTGACGATCAAGAACTACTCGCACACCGCGACGGTGAACCTCAAGGGCTACGTGGTCCGGGACTCCACCAGCACCAACAAGTTCACCTTCACGCACAACCACTACCTCCAGCCCGGCGACTACGTGAAGCTGCGCGGCGGCAAGGGCACCGACTCGGACGCGAACAACGTCGTCTACCGCCAGAACTGCAACTTCATCTGGAACAACGACAAGGACACGATCCGCCTCTACAAGCCCTCCGGCGCCCACGCGGACACCCACGCCTACACCAAGTCCCACGACGACCGGGACGGCAACGGGTACATCACCTTCCACGGCTGAGCACAAGGGCACGGAGGCGGCCGCCTCCGTGCCCTTGCCCGTGGGGTCACTTGACCGAGCCCGCCATCACGCCCTGTACGAAGTGCCGCTGGAAGGCGAAGAACACCACGACCGGCACGATCAGGGACAGGAACGCGCCCGGGGCCAGGACGTCGATGTTGCTGCCGAACTGGCGTATCTGGGACTGGAGTTCCACGGTCAGCGGCTGGGAGGAGCTGTCCGCGAAGAGCAGGGCCACCAGCATGTCGTTCCAGACCCACAGGAACTGGAAGATGGCGAGCGAGGCGATCGCGGGCCGGCCCACCGGCAGGACCAGCTGGACGAAGATGCGCCACTCGGTGCCGCCGTCCATGCGGGCCGCCTCCAGCATCTCCTTCGGGATCTCGGCGAAGTAGTTGCGCAGGAGGAACACGGCGAACGGCAGGCCGTAGGCCACGTGGAAGAGGACGACGCCGGGGATCGTGCCGAACAGGCCCAGTGCGCCGAAGAGTTTGGCCACCGGCAGCAGGCCGATCTGCACCGGCACCACCAACAGGGCCACCACCAGCAGGAAGAGGGGTTCCCGCAGGGGGAAGTCCAGCCAGGCGAAGGCGTATCCGGCGAGGGCGGCGATGACCACGACGAGCGTGGTGGCGGGCACCGAGATCAGCACCGTGTTCCAGAAGGACTGCATCATGCCGGAGTTCTTGAGCAGCGCCGAGTAGTTGTCGAAGGACAGCTGCCCGGGGCTCGCCAGCGCCGTCCACCAGCCGCCCTTCGCGGTGTCCTGCGCCGAGCGCAGGGAGGAGAGGAACAGGCCGGCGAGCGGGGTGAGCCAGACCAGGCCGATCACCACCAGGAAGGCCTGCACCAGGCCGTTGCCCAGGCTCCGCCTGATCGCGTTCATCGCTGACTCCTTCGGAAGCGGCGGACGTTGAACACCATCGCGGGGACGACGAGAAGCAGGAGCAGGACGCCCAGGGCGCTGCCGAGGCCCTGGTTGTTGCCGCCGCCGAAGGACACGAGCCACATCTGGGTCGCGAGGACGGTGGCGTCCTCCTGCACCGGTCCGGGCGCGATGATGTAGACGAGGTCGAAGACCTTCATCACGTTGATCACGAGGGTGACGAAGACGACCGTCAGCACCGGCGCGAGCAGCGGCACGGTGATCCTGCGGAAGATCTGCCACTCGTTGGCCCCGTCCATCCGGGCCGCCTCCAGCGCGTCCCGGGGCAGCGTGGACAGGCCCGCGCCGATCAGCACCATCGCGAAGCCCGTCCAGATCCACAGGTACGCGCCGATGATCGCCGGGGTGACCAGGGCCGGCCCGAGCCAGGAGACTCCCTGGTAGGGCTGGGCGAAGTTGGACTCCGGGAGCTTCACCGTGTACGCGCCGGCGCGCAGCCCGGAGAAGCGGAAGGACCCGTCGGCCGCGGTCGTCGCGCTCGCGACCGTCGCGCCGTCCCGCACCGCCTCGACCTTCATTCCGGGCAGGCCGCTCTCCTTCGGGTCCACCTCGCCCTGCTTGCCGCCGCCGCCCGGGGTGAAGTCCAGGTAGACGACGCCCCGCAGCTCGCCGGGCGTGGCCTTCCGGCCGGCCGCCGGGTAGGCGGGCGAGGCGCTCCGGGGCAGGTCCTTGGGCAGCACGCCGACCATGGGGAGCGCGACCGAGTCGCCCGTCGAGGCGGTCGTACGCCAGGAGCCGTCGTGGTCCTGGGTCAGCAGTCCCTCGCGGCCGCGTGCCGTGGGATACGCCGATGTGCCCTTGAAGGCGTCGTGGACGGAGACCACGGCGGCGTTCAGCACGCCCTTGTGCGGGTCCTGGTCGTAGGCGAGGCGGAAGATGATGCCCGCGGCCAGGAAGGACACCGCCATCGGCATGAACAGCAGCAGCTTGAAGGCGGTGGCCCAGCGGACCTTCTCCACCAGCACGGCCAGGATCAGGCCGAGGCCGGTCAGCAGGGCGGGGGCCACGACCACCCAGATGGCGGTGTTGCGGATGGCCTTCAGGGTGGCCGGGTCGCGGAACATCTCGGTGTAGTTGTCACCGCCGACGAACCGGGTGCCGGAGGCGTCGAAGAAGCTGCGGCCGACGGAGAACAGCACCGGGTAGACGACGAGTGCGCCGAGCAGGAGCAGGGCGGGGAAGACGAAGAGCAGGGCGATCAGCCGGGCGCGCCGCCGGCCGCGGCGCCCGCGCGCCACGCCGGCGGCCCGCTGGCCCGCCTGCTCCTTCACGAGTGCGGTGGCGGTCATGGCTCCGCTCAGTTCTGGTAGGCCTTGGCCGCGGCCGCTTCCAGCTTGGCCGCGGTGCCCTTGGGGTCGGAGGGGTCGCGCAGGAAGTCCTGGAGCAGCTTCCACTCGCCGGCGCCCTTGGTGCCGCCGAAGGCCGCGGGGGCCTGGTCGGACATGTCGAAGCGGACCGTGTCGCCCGCCGCGATGAGGGACTTGGCGGTGGCGCGGGTGACGTCGTCGCCGTAACTGGCGAAGTCCAGCTTCTTGTTCGGAGACAGGAAGCCGCCCGCCTTCGCCCAGATGGCCGCCGCCTCCGGGGTGGCCAGGTACTCCAGGAGCTTCATGCCGGCCTTGGCGTTCTTGCCGGCCTTGAGGACGACGGCCGCGTCACCGCCGCTGACGACGGGCGCCGCTCCGCCGTCGACCGCGGGGAAGGGGAAGAAGTTCGCGTCCTTGCCGATGGTCTTCTTGAACTGGTCGTGCGCGACCCCGGCGACGAAGTCGCCCTCGTAGACCATGCCGGCCTCGGGCTTGGGCCCGAAGACCTTCTCCACCGAGCCGGGGAAGTCGGTGTTCAGGGCCTCCTTCTGGCCGCCCGCGATCAGCTGCTTGTCCTTGAACAGCTTGCCGAGCGTGGTGAGGGCCTTGACGACGCTCGGGTCGGTCCACTTCAGCTTGTGGGCGGCGAGGGCGTCGTACTTCTCGGGTCCGGCCTGCGAGAGGTAGATGTTCTCGAACCAGTCCGTGAGGGTCCAGCCGTCCTCGCCGCCGACGGCGAACGCCGCGAGCCCGGAGTCGGAGACGGTGTGCCCGTCCTTCAGCATCTCGTCGTACGTCTTCGGCGGCTTGACCCCGGCCTGGGCGAGGGCGTCGGGGCTGTACCAGACGGTGGACTTGTGCGCGGCCTTGAAGTAGAGGCCGTAGAGGGTGCCGTCGACGCTGCCGTAGTTCTTCCACACGTTCGCGTAGTCGGCGGTGATCGTCGCCTGCGCCGTCGGCGACAGCGGCTTCAGCCAGCCCTTCTTGGCGAACTGCTGAAGTACGCCGACCTGCGGGACCATCACGACGTCGGGCGCGTTGCCGCCCTCGATCTTGCTGCCGACGACGGTGGAGACGTTGTCGCCGGTGGAGACGAACTGGGTCTTGGCGCCGGTCTTCGCGGTGAAGGCGTCCAGCACCTTCTGGAAGTTCTGCTGCTCGCTGCCGGACCAGACGCCGGCCACGGTGACGGTCTGGCCGCTGAGCGGCTTGTCGCCGCCGCCGGCCGAGACGGGGCCGCCGCCGCAGGCGGTGGCGCCCAGGGCGAGGGCGAGCGCGGTGCAGCCGGTGAGCAGGGTGGTGCGTCGTCGCATCATCGTTGATGTCCCTTCGAGTGCTGGTGAGTGCGGGAGGTTCAGAGGTCGTTGATCCACCAGGCGGCGGTCGAGCCGGGCAGGACGCCGGGCGGGACGGGGCCGCTGGACAGCAGGGGGGTGCCGGAGACCGGCGCGGGCACGGGTGCGGTGCCGAAGTTGACGGCGCAGACCAGGCCGTCGCCGCGGGTGAAGGCGAGGACGCCCGGTGGGGTGTCCAGCCAGCGCAGCGTTCCCTCGCCCAACTGGGGCAGGGACGAGCGCAGTTGGAGGCCGTCGCGGTACAGGTGCCAGAAGGAACGGGTGTCGGCGAGGGCCCGGTCGGTGGCGTACTCGGCGAAGTACTCCGGCTGCGGCAGCCAGGGCTTGGCGCCCTCCGCGCCGGAGGTGAAGCCGAACGGGGAGGCCTGCCCGGACCAGGGCAGCGGCACCCGGCAGCCGTCGCGGATGCGGGCGCGGCTTCCCGTGCGGCGGAATATCGGGTCGGTGAGCACGTCGTCGGGCAGGTCGACGACCTCGGGCAGGCCCAGTTCCTCGCCCTGGTAGATGTACGCGGCTCCGGGCAGTGCCAGCATCAGCAGCGCGGCGGCCCGGGCGCGGGCGGCGCCGAGGCCGCTGCCCTCGGTGGCGGGTCCGCCGTAGCGGGTGACGGTGCGGACCTGGTCGTGGTTGTTGAGGACCCAGGTGACCGTGGAGCCGGTGCCGGCGATGTCCTGCATGGCCTCGGAGATGACCTTGCGGAAGGCGTCCGCGTCCCACGGCGCGCCCAGCAGGTCGAAGAAGAAGGCCTGGTGGAGTTCGTCGGCGCGGACGTACCGGGCGTGTTCGCGGGCGGTGGGCACGGAGACCTCGCCGACCAGGAGGCGTTCACGGCCGTCGCGCTCCTGGTACTCCTCGCAGATCGCGCGCCACCGCCGCCACACCTCGTGCACCTCGGGCTGGTTCCAGGCCAGCGGGTTGACCGAGTCGCGGGTGCGGGCGTCGGCCTCGGGGTCGTCGGAGTCGGGCAGCTCCGGGTGCTTGAACAGTCCGGCGGCGACGTCGATGCGGAAGCCGTCCACGCCGCGGTCCAGCCAGAATCGCAGGACGCGGTCGAACTCCGCGCCGATCTCGGGGTTGCGCCAGTTCCAGTCGGGCTGCTCGGGCGTGAACATGTGCAGGTACCACTGGCCGTCGCCGACTCGGGTCCAGGCCGGGCCGCCGAACATGGCGTGCCAGTTGTTGGGCGGCTCGGCGCCGTCCGGACCGCGGCCGTCGGCGAAGTGGAAGCGGGCCCGGGCCGGGCTGCCGGGTGCGCTGTCCAGAGCCTCGCGGAACCAGGGGTGCTCGCTGGAGCAGTGGTTGGGGACGATGTCGAGCAGCACCTTGATGCCGAGCCGTCCGGCGGCCGCCATCAGCAGGTCGAACTCGGCGAGGTCGCCGAAGAGCGGGTCCACGTCGCAGTAGTCGGCCACGTCGTAGCCGTGGTCGTGCTGCGGCGAGGGGTAGAACGGGCTCAGCCAGATGCCGTCGACGCCGAGCTTCTTCAGGTACGGCAGTCCGGCGCGGACCCCGGCGAGATCGCCGATGCCGTCGCCGGTGCTGTCGAGGAAGCTGCGGACGTACACCTGGTAGATCACCGCGTCGCGCCACCAATGATGCCTGTTCAACCCTGTGGACCTGTCTCTGAAAGCGGGGCTGTTATGCATGCATGTTAGGTAGCGGCTGCGCGAGGGTGTCAATGAAATGAACGGAAGCTACCGGGCAGTTGGCGTGTCAAATAGGGGCATTTCCTAGCACGACGAACACAGTCGTGATGGTGGCGTTACTTAACAAGTAACTATCGACGGGCGATGGCGTCGAGTTCTCGTGCCAGCCGGCGCATGGCCTGCCCGGGCGTCTCGCGGCCGTTCAGGGCGTCGTACACGATGGCCTGCACGGCCAGGCTGACCTGGTCGTAGTGTGCGCTCTTGGGGCGCGGCCTGGCGGTGATCACGGCGGTGCGCAGGGTCGGCAGATAGGGGAACTGCCGGATGAGCGAGGGGTCTTCGTACAGCGCGGCGCGCACGGGGGGCAGCGCGCCCCGGGTGAGCACCTCGCGCTGGACGCGCTCGCTGGTGAGGTAGGCGATCAGGCGCGCGGCGGAGTCCGGGTGCCGGGCATGGGTGTTGACGGCGAGGTTGGAGCCGCCGAGGACGCTCGTCCCCGGACCGTCCGGACCGGGCAGCGGCACGGCGCCGATCTTCCCGGCGACCTTGGAGCCCGGCGCGGAGGCGACGGCGTAGGCGTAGGGCCAGTTGCGCAGGAAGAGCAGCTTGCCGTCCTGGAACGCCTGTTTGGACTCCTCCTCCTTGTACGTCAGCGCCTGTTTGGGGATCCAGCCCTCGCGGATGCCGCGGGCGAGGAACCCGATGCCCTCGCGTGCGGCGGCGGAGTCGACGGTGACCCGCTTGCCCTCGCCGCCGAGGATGGTGCCGCCCGCGGAGTAGACGGCCTCGGCCGCGTTCACGGTCAGGCCCTCGTAGGGCAGGAACTGGCCCGCGTAGCCGCCGAGTCCGTACTTGGGCGCGATGGTCTTCGCGTCGTGCTCCAACTCGGCCCAGGTGCGCGGCGGCGGCACGCCCTCCTTGGCGAGGATGTCCTTGCGGTACAGGAGGAGTCCGGCATTCGTCACATACGGGACCGCGTACAGCCGCCCGTCGTACGTGGCCGTGTCCACGACCGGCGGCAGGAAGCTCTTCAGCGGGAAGCGGCTGCGGGGCAGCGGGCGGATCCAGCCGGCCGCGGCGAACTCCGAGGTCCAGTTGACGTCGATGTTGAGGACGTCGAACCGGCCCCGGTCGCCGCCGCGCAGGTCGGTGGTCATCTGCGCGTGCGTCTCGTCGGAGGAGTCCGGCAACTCGACGAGCTTGACCTTCTCCCCGGGGTGGGTGCGGTTCCAGCCCTGCAGCAGCGGGCCGAGATAGCCGGTGAGATCGCCGGCGGTGGCCAGGGTCAGCGGGCCGCGACCGCCGGACGTGCCCTCGTCGGCGTGCGCGCCGGAGGCGACGTACCCGCTCATGATCACGACGAGAACGAGAAGGCCCCTACCGGCGGCGCGCATCCACCGCATAGGTTCCTCCCTGTACACCGGCACCGCTGGCACCCTCGCCCGGGCATCAGAGGCCATGTATACCTGTTAGGTATGGGCGATACTAGGGCCTGGAGCACATTGAGCAGACAGGAGGACAGCACGAGTGCGCCTGCCCCTCCTGGCACTCCTCGCGCGCGGACCGGCCCACGGCTATGAGCTGAAGCAGGACCTTGAGCAACTGCTGGGCTCCGCGTACCCTCAGCCGAACGTCGGCCAGATCTACGTCACCCTCGGCCGCCTCGAGAAGTCGGGGCTGATCGAGGGCGAGGACGTGGCGCAGTCGAGCCGGCCCAACAAGAAGGTCTACCACCTCACCGACGCCGGGCGTGAGGCGCTGCACGCCTGGTTCGAGGAGACCGAGGACGAGCCGCGGGTGCGGGACGAGTTCTTCATGAAGCTCGCCCTCGCCCCGCAGACCGGTCTCGCCGACCAGATCGCCCTCATCAACAAGCAGCGGCGCCAGTACCTCACCACCATGCGCAACCTGTCGAAACTGGCCGCGGCCGAGAACCGGGACAACCGAATCGCCCACCTGCTGATCGAGGGCGCGATGCTGCACCTCCAGGCCGACCTCGACTGGCTGGAGCGCTGCCAGGAGGAGCTGGAGGAACTCGAGTGAGCGACGACCGTCCTCCGCTGCTGCGCGCCGAGGGCCTGGTGAAGACCCACTACGGCGAGGGCGCGCCCGCGCACGCCGTGCGCGGGGTCGACCTGAGCGTGGCCCGCGGCGAGTTCGTGGCGATCACCGGCCCCTCCGGCGCCGGGAAGTCGACGCTGCTGCACCTGCTCGGCGGGCTCCAGCGGCCGGACCAGGGCAGCATCTGGCTGGACGGCCGGTGCACCGACTCCTTCACCGAGGCGCGCTGGGCGGTGGAGCGTCGCAAGGCCATCGGGATCGTCTTCCAGTTCTTCAACCTGGTGTCCAACCTGTCCGTCGCCGACAACGTGGAGCTGCCCGCCCTGCTGGCCGGCGCCCCGCCGAAGAAGGCCCGCGCCGAACGCGAGGCCCTCCTCGCCGAGCTGGGCCTGGAGGGCAAGGAGCGCAGCATGCCGGGCGAGCTGTCCGGCGGCGAACAGCAACGCGTCGCGCTGGCCCGGGCCCTGGTCAACCATCCGCCGCTGCTGCTGGCCGACGAGCCCGCCGGCAGCCTGGACAGCAAGGGCACCCGCGAGGTGATGCGGCTGCTCTCCCGCTTCCACGCGCGCGGTCAGAGCATCGTCCTCGTGACCCACGACGCCCGCCTGGCGAGCGCCGCGGACCGGGTGATCAGCTTCTTCGACGGCCGGATAGCCGACGACGCCGTGCTCGACGGCGCACCGCCGTCCCGGCGCGGCGGCATCTCCGGTGTGCTGGAGCTGAGGGACTGACCGTGCTGGATCTCAGGGACGTGCGGGCCACCCTGCGCTGGGCACACTCCGACCTGCGCACCCACCGCGGCGAGGCGCTGTTCCTGGTGCTGGCCACGGCCGGCATCGTCGCCTCGCTGCTGCTGGCCACCGCCCTGTTCGGCTACGCCACCAACCCCTGGGAGCGGACCTTCGCCGAGGTGCGCGGCGCGCACGTGTGGATCCACACCGTGCCCTCGGCGGACCCGCGCAAGCTCGCCCACCTGGACGGCGTCGAGTCCGTCGTCGGCCCCTACCCGACCGAGGCCACCACCGTCTCCTCCCGCGGTACCCGCGCCTCCGTGGAACTGCGCGGCATCCCCAAGCTGCCCTCCATCGGCCGCCCGCTGCTCACCGCCGGACACTGGCTGGACGCGGCCGAGCCGAACGGTGTGGTGCTGGAGAGCGGCCTCGCCCGCGCCCTGCTGGCCGAGCCCGGGGACACCCTCACGCTGCCCGGCACGGCCCGCACCCTGACCGTCGAGGGCATCGCGGACACCGCCGAGCCGACCTACAGCCCGGGCGAGCAGCCGGGGCTGATCTGGGCGCTGCCGTCCGCGGTACGGGCGCCCCGCGGCCAGGTGATCGGGCTGCGCCTCACCGACCCTGGCGACACCGACTACGCGGTGCAGCGCGCCGTCACCGTGCTGGGCGCCGGCGCGGTCGGCGAGGTGTCCACCTGGCAGCAGGCGCGCGCCGCCGCACAGGGCGACAACCGACTGCTGGGCCAGGTGCTCGGCCTGTTCGGGCTGGGCGCCCTGATCGCCGCCGGGTTCGCCGTGCACGGGGCGATCGCCACCCGCATCCGCGGCCATCTGCGGGACCTGTCGGTGCTGAAGGCGATCGGCTTCACGCCCGGCCAGGTGGTGCGGATCTTCCTGCTCCAGCATCTCGCCTACGCGCTGCTCGGCGCCCTCGCCGCGGCGGCGCTCACCGACGCGCTGGGCAGCGCGATCCCCGGGCGGCTCGGCGACGCCGTCAGGGTGTGGCAGGGGCTGCCGGGACACGCCGTGTCGCTGTGCGTGGTGCCCGTGGGCGCGGTGCTGTTCATCGGGCTGACCACGGGCCTGGCGGCGTGGCGG
>NZ_JBLEBI010000135.1:0-19029 GCF_047340315.1 Streptomyces sp. AF1A | reverse complement strand
GCCCGGGGCGGCGGGGCCACCCTGCGCGCCTTGCGCGTCCGGCCCGTCCAGCACCGGCGCCACCGCCGTGGGCGGCAGCCGACTGCCCCCCGCCATCAGCGCCGTCTTCGCGTCGGGCGCGGCCGCCGGCGGCCTCGGCTCATCGTCCTCCGGGTCGCCCAGCGGCGGCGCGAACACCGTCGCCGGCAACGGCACGGAGCGGTCCTCCTCGCCGGTACCCGCGTTCGTGTCGGTACCGGCCCAGGGCGTCGCCCCCTCGGGCACGTCCCCCGGAGCCGGCCCAGGCGCACCGGACACTCCCACCGGGACCCCGGCCTGCGTCTGCGCCAACCCGGCACCGGACGACGCCCGCACACCGGTCGACGCCCCCGCACCGGAGGAAGCCACACCGGCAGAGGACGGCGTGCCCCCACCGGAGATCCCGGCCCCCTCGCCGGCGGCCCCGCCGGAGCCGGCGCCCGCGGACGAGCCCGTCTCCCCCTCCGAGCGCCGCTCCCCGATGCCCAGCTTGTCCGCTGCCTCCTGCAGCCACTCCGGAGGAGTCAGCAGGAACGACGTCTGGTTCAGGTCCACCCGGGCCGCCGCAGGCGCCGGAACCGCGTCCTGCGGCTCGTCCGGACGGCCGTACTCCTCCTCGTACCGGCGGATCACCTCGCCCACCGGCAGCGCCGGCCACAACGTCGCCTCGCCGCTGTCCCGGGCGATCACCAGCCGCTGCGAACCCGCGTCCGACCGCGGGCCCTCGGCCCGGTCCTCACCCCACACGACGAACCCCAGGCCGAACTCCCGCACCCGCACCTCACGATGCAGATACACGGGCACATCCCCGTTGATCCACTCCTCGGCGCGCTCCTGCGCCTGCGCGTAGGTCACCATCGCTCGCAGCTCACTCCCCCACCGGGCCGGAAGACGCCGATCCGGACGACACCGGGACGGCCCGCGCGAAACCGCCGTCCACCATCAGATTCGCCACCGTCTCCAACTCCGGCGGACTGCCCGCCAGCCGGGCCAGAAAGACGTCGAAGTCGTCACCGCACGGCAGCAGCAGACGCTCCACCCGCTCCGCCGGCGACCACGCCGGATCCACGTCCCGCACGTCGTCGTACGCACAGAACCACACCGAACCCAGCCGCTCGCCCTTCACCTTCACCGCGAGCAACCCGCCCTGCACGAAGCCGACGCCCAGGTAATCCTTCGTCAGATGGTCGCGCAGGCACTTGTTCACGTACACCAGGTCATTGACCGCCGCCTCGTCCCGCACCGTGAAGAACGGCTGGTCCAGCAGCAGCCCCAACTCGGCGAGCAGCGCCGTACCCACCGGCGCGCACCCGCCCGCCGCCTTCAGGAACGACCGGTACGCCCCCGGCAGCCGGTACCCCAAGTCCTCCTCGACGCCCTGCACCTGCGCCTCGGTCACCGCCACACCCGACTTCGGCAGGCCGAAATGCGCGGGCCGCGTCTCCTGCAACGGCCGCGTCCCCCGCTTGCCGTGGTCCACCCGCGCCGTCGCCACCCCACCGTGGTGCCGCAGCAACGCCTTCACCTCGACCGGAACCAGCTCCAGCCGCCGCGTGCCCGCCACGTGATGCCACGTCCACCCGTGCGGCGTCGCCACATCCGGCACCGTGTCCCACAACTCGTGCCCCGACGCCGCCAACGCCGCGTTCGCCGACACGTAGTCCGTCAGCCGCAACTCGTCGACACCGAAACCCTCCGGCGGCTCGGCGATCTCCACCGCCACCCGCGCGTACGGCGAGAAATCCGGGTAACCACGCTCGTCGACCCGTACCCCCCTCGAGTGACGTGCCGCCCGGACCGGATCCGGAAAGTGCACGACCTGCCCGGCATAGGCCGCGTTCGGCGGCGCGGCTTGCTGCCCGAGCCGACCTGTCGTCACGGTTGCCCCCTGCGGCGTTCTCTCTGGCCTGAAGCGGCGCTGTCGATCGCGGATGCCGACAGCCTATGCGGTACCCGAACCCAGGTCACCGGCCCACCACATCCCCACCGCCGCCACCCCGCCCCCGCCACCGCACCCCGACGCACACCTCCGTGACCAGCCGTCACCCCACCGTGACGACCCCACACCGGCCCGGGCGTGTCGCACCGCCCCAGCTTCCGCACCAGCCACGGCATTTGGCACCCTGTGTCCTTCGGGGGATGCCCGGGAGGGGAGAACGATCATGAAAACCGTGCAGACCGGAGGTACCGACGTGCGGGCCGGCGACGACCCTCGCATCGACTGGAGCGGCAACGAGGCACCCGCCGCCCCCACCCTCCGCCACCGCCGCGACGGCATCCTCCCCACCGTCGCCGCCGCCCTCTCCGTCCGCGGCACCACCCTCACCGGCACCGCCGCCCGCGGCGAGGAACCCCCACCGCTGCACCCCCTCGTCCAGGACTTCCTCGACACCCTCACCAGCGCCGAACGCGACCGCTTCACCGGCCGCTGCGCCGAGACCATCCTCATCTCCCGGCACATCACCGCCGCCGACGCCGCCCGCAGCAAACGCGCCGCCCGCAGACCCATGACCAACGGCGAAGCGCGCAAATCCCTCAAACAAGCCAAACTCACCGCCCGCCGCATACGCGAGGACGGCGACCCCCTCCACGGCAGCTATGCCGCCCCCTGCCGCGCCTGCACCGCCCTCAGCGCCCACTTCGGCGTCCGCATCGTCGACCCCACCGAAACCGACGGCTGACCACCACCGCCACCCCGCACCACCGCACCACCGCACCACCGCACACACGACGAACGAAGGGCCGATGCACGCCGACCGCACCGCCTCCCCCCAACCCGGCCCCACACGACCGGGGGGAGCCCCGACCCGCTTCCCCGCACCCGTCGACGCCGCCTTGCGCGCCGCCGGCTGGCAACCCGGACGCTGGAACATCAAACAAGCCGAGATCTGGGCCGACGCCCTGCGCGAACACGCCTCACCCGCCGGACACCGGCACGCCGTCTTCCCCGCCGCCGTCGAAGCCTGGGCGGAATTCGGCGGCCTGCACATCACCCCCCACGCCCCCGGCCGGCAGATCGCCCCCGCCACCCTCCACCTCGACCCCCTGCACGGCCTCCACCTCGCCCGCACCCTCAGCGACCTCGGCCGGGCCCTCGGCACCGAGCTCAGCCCCGTCGGCACCGAGACCGACACCGCCGCCGTCCTCGCCATCGACACCGAAGGCCGCGTCTACACCCTCGACCACACCGGCGACTGGTACGTCGGCCCCGACATCGACCACGCCCTGACCACCCTCGTCACCGGCATCGAACCCGTGCGCCTCACCCCCGGCTGACCCCCCGCACACCGGTGCCTACGCCGCCGGTATCACCGCCGACACGCGGAAACCCCCCGCATCCGTCGGCCCCGACACGAACACCCCGCCCAGCGCCACGACCCGCTCCCGCATCCCCACCAGGCCGTTGCCACCCGACGGCAGCCCCGCCGCCGACGCCGACGCCGGCTCCGGGGGCGGCTCGTTCTCCACCTGCATCGCGATCTCCGACGCCCGGTGCGCCAACCGCACATGCGTCTTCGCACCCGCCGCATGCTTGTGGACGTTCGTCAACGCCTCCTGGACCACCCGGTACGCCGTCTGCTCCACCTCCGCCGCATACGACCGCGCCTCCCCCTCCACCGACAGATCCACCACCATGCCCGCCGCCGCCGACTGCCCGATCAGCTCGTCCAGCTCCGACAGGCACGGCCCGTCCCCCGCACCCTCCGCCTCGGCCGCCCGCGAGGCCGCCGCCGCGGCCGCCTCCCCCACCGCGGCCAACGGCAGCGACACGGCACGGCGCCCCGCACCCTCCCCCGCCCGCAGCACCCCGAGCATCTCCCGCAGCTCCGTCAGCGCCTGCCGACCCATGTCCCCCACCAGCGCCGCGTTCCGCACCGCCTTCTCCGGGTCCTTGCGGGCCACCGCCTGAAGCGCCGCCGCATGCACGACCATCAGGCTCACCCGGTGAGCCACCACGTCGTGCATCTCCCGCGCGATCCGCGTCCGCTCCTCGTTGCGCGCCCACTCGGCCCGCTCCTCCGCCCGCTCCGCGAGCAGCTGAAGCTCCCGCTCCAGCGAGTCCGCCCGCTCCCGCAGGCTCTCCATCAACCGCCGCCGGGCCCCCACGTACAGCCCCAGCAGCACCGGCGGAGCCGTCAGCCCCAACGCCGTCGTCACCGCCGCGAACGGCACGAACCAGTCACCGAGCGTCAGATCCCCGCGCGCCATGTCCTGCCGGACCCGCACGAACGTCACCACCGCCGTACCCAGCAGCGACATCCCGGACAGCGCGCCGATCACCCGCCGCGGCAGCTCGCACGCGGCGAGCGTGTACAGCCCGACGACGCCCATCAGGAAACCCATCTGGGCCGGCGTGATCGCGATCGCCACCAGCACCACCGCGATCGGCCACTTCCGCCGCACCAGCAGCACCGAACCGGCGACCAGCCCGAACACGATCCCCAGGGACGCCGGAATCCCCGCGTCCCGAGCGAAGCCGATCCCCTCCGCGCCGCACTCCAGCGCGGACACCAGCGCAAGACTCCCGTCGAGCGCCGCACTGCGCCATCTGGCCCACCACCAAGGGCCGGTCAGGGCCCTGGTCCGGTCTTCCCCCGTCGCGGTCATGCCCTCCAGCCTACGGGCGCCGGGTGCGGCTTTTCCGGTGACTTTCGCCTACCTCCACACACCGCACTCCGTGACCGTGCAACCTCGAAACCCACCGCTATCACTCGAACTGCTGAACCTTTCCTGTTCGACCTCGGAACCCCACATTCCACCCGGGCGGTATGCGTATGACACGCGCACCCGGCAAGTACGCCGACTTCGAGGGCTTGCGCGCACAACCCCAGAACGGTGCGCAAGAACACCGGCGACAACTGCCGAGGGCGCCTCGTGATCAAAGTCCTGGAAGGTGCCGACTTGTACCGTCGCATCGAGGGCTTCCGGTACGGCATAGTGGAGCCCGTGAGCGAAGCCGATCAACCGAATCGGACATAGCGTGCAATAGTCCCGGATCGTCTAAAGGTAGGACAAACGGTTTTGGTCCGTTGAATGAGGGTTCGAATCCTTCTCCGGGAGCCACAGCAACACAAAACCTGAGTTCGGGTCCTGACTGCCGAGCGCCCCATCAGCGCCCCGCACTCATACCCCCCGAAACTCCCCCCGGTATCCTGCGGCTGTCACCCCCACCCACCCACAGCCGAAGGGCAACCCTGTGAGTGCCATCCGCCCGGCAGCCGTCGTCGTTCTTGCAGCGGGTGAGGGCACCCGTATGAAGTCGGCCACACCGAAGGTTTTGCACGACATCTGCGGCCGCTCCCTCGTCGGCCACGTGCTCGCCGCCGCCCGCGAGTTGGAGCCCGAGCACCTGGTCGTGGTGGTCGGCCACGCCCGTGAGCAGGTCAGCGCGCATCTGACGGAGATCGACCCGGCGGCACGGACGGCGGTGCAGGCGGAGCAGAACGGCACGGGGCACGCCGTGCGGATGGGCCTGGAGGAGCTGGGCGGCGCCGTGGACGGGACCGTGGTCGTGCTGTGCGGGGACACGCCGCTGCTGTCCGCCGAGACGCTGCGGCAGCTCGTCGCCGCCCACCACGCCGACGGCAACGCGGTGACCGTGCTGACCGCCGAGGTCCCGGACGCGACCGGGTACGGCCGGATCGTGCGGGACGAGGCGAGCGGCGCGGTGACCGCGATCGTGGAGCACAAGGACGCGACCGACGCCCAGCGGGCGATCCGGGAGATCAACAGCGGGGTGTTCGCGTTCGACGGGCGGCTGCTGGCGGACGCGCTGACGAAGGTGCGCAGGGACAACAGCCAGGGGGAGGAGTACCTGACCGATGTGCTCGGCATCCTGCGGGGGGCGGGGCACCGGGTGGGCGCGTCGGTGGCGGCGGATCACCGGGAGATCGCCGGGATCAACAACCGGGTGCAATTGGCCGAGGCGCGCCGGATGCTGAACGACCGGCTGCTGACGCGGGCCATGCTGGACGGGGTGACGGTCGTCGACCCGGCCACGACCTGGGTGGATGTGACGGTGACGTTCGAGCGGGACGCGGTGGTGCTTCCGGGGACGCAGCTGACCGGTGCGACGCATGTCGGTGAGGGCGCGGTGGTCGGGCCGAACTGCCGGCTGAACGACACGACGGTGGGTGCGGGGGCGCGGGTGGACACCACGGTGTCCGAGGGTGCTGTGGTGGGCGCTCAGGCGAGTGTGGGGCCGTTCGCGTATCTGCGTCCGGGTACCCGGCTGGGCGCGAAGGGGAAGATCGGGACCTACGTCGAGACGAAGAACGCGCGGATCGGTGAGGGGACGAAGGTGCCGCATCTGTCGTATGTGGGGGATGCGACGATCGGTGATCACACGAACATCGGTGCGGCGAGTGTGTTCGTGAACTATGACGGCAAGGACAAGCACCACACGACGGTGGGGTCTCATTGCCGGACCGGTTCGGACAACATGTTTGTGGCTCCTGTCACGATCGGGGACGGCGCCTACACCGCCGCGGGGTCCGTGATCACGAAGGATGTGCCGCCCGGTTCGCTGGCCGTGGCCCGCGGTCAGCAGCGGAATATCGAGGGTTGGGTGGCTCGGAAGCGGCCGGGGAGCGCGGCGGCGAAGGCGGCCGAGGCGGCTTCGCGGCAGGGCGGTGCCGAGGACTGACCGGAAACGGGTGCGCCAAACACGGCGTACCGTGATAAGTGCACATCTGCACGTGTGCACCCGCACCCCTACCAGCTGATACGGCCTCTCATGCCCAGTCGGGAGGTCGGAGCAGTCGGCTGGCTGAGACAACCTCTGAGGAGACAGTGCTGTGACCGGGATCAAGACGACCGGCGAGAAGAAGTTGATGTTCTTCTCCGGCCGCGCCCACCCCGAGCTTGCCGAGGAGGTCGCCCAGCAGCTGGGTGTCGGGGTCGTCCCGACGAAGGCCTTCGACTTCGCGAACGGTGAGATCTATGTGCGTTACCAGGAGTCGGCTCGTGGTGCGGACTGCTTCCTGATTCAGAGCCACACGGCTCCGATCAACAAGTGGGTCATGGAGCAGTTGATCATGATCGACGCGCTGAAGCGTGCGTCGGCTCGTTCCATCACGGTGATCGTGCCGTTCTACGGTTATGCGCGGCAGGACAAGAAGCACCGGGGTCGTGAGCCGATTTCGGCGCGTCTGATCGCGGATCTGATGAAGACGGCGGGTGCGGACCGCATCCTGACGGTGGATCTGCACACGGATCAGATTCAGGGTTTCTTCGACGGTCCGGTGGATCATCTGTTCGCGCTGCCGCTGCTGGCGGACTATGTGGGCGGGAAGGTGGACCGGGACAAGCTGACGGTGGTGTCGCCGGACGCGGGTCGGGTGCGGGTGGCGGACCGGTGGTGCGACCGGCTCGGTGCGCCGCTGGCGATCGTGCACAAGCGCCGGGACAAGGACGTGGCGAACCAGGTGACGGTCCACGAGGTCGTGGGTGAGGTCAAGGGCCGGGTGTGTGTCCTGGTCGATGACATGATCGACACGGGTGGCACGATCTGTGCGGCCGCGGACGCGCTGTTCGCGCATGGTGCGGAGGATGTCATCGTCACGGCGACGCACGGTGTGCTGTCGGGTCCGGCGGCCGATCGGCTGAAGAACTCCCGTGTGAGTGAGTTCGTGTTCACGAACACGCTGCCGACGCCGGCGGAGCTGGGCCGGGATCTGGACAAGATCACGGTGTTGTCGATCGCTCCGACGATCGCGAGTGCGGTGCGTGAGGTGTTCGAGGACGGGTCGGTGACCAGCCTCTTCGACGAGCAGTGAGGTTTCTGCAACCCGGTCCGCGGCGCTAGCGGATGATCGTTTTGGGTGCGGCCTCCCCGTCCGAGTAGACTGCTGCAGTTGCTCGGCGAGGGAGGCCGTGGTCGTGTCTGCGACTGCGGCGGTCCGTTATCGACGCGCTCTTCGTAGCAGGCCGTTCGTGGCCGGGTGACCACGTCCGTTCCGAGTTCCTACGAGGAGTGATCGACATGTCCGAGGTGAAGCTCACCGCCGAGACCCGCACCGAGTTCGGCAAGGGTGCGGCGCGCCGCATCCGCCGTGCCAGCAAGGTTCCGGGTGTGCTCTACGGCCACGGTTCCGACCCGCTGCACCTGACCTTCCCGGGCCACGACCTGCTGCTGGCGCTGCGTACGCCGAACGTCCTGATCTCCCTGGACATCGACGGCAAGACCAACGAGCTGGCGATCCCGAAGGCCGTGCAGCGCGACCCGCTGAAGGGCTTCCTGGAGCACGTCGACCTGCTGCTGGTCAAGCGCGGCGAGAAGGTCACGGTCGAGATTCCGGTGCACGCCGAGGGCGAGCTGGCTCCGGGCGGCAACCTGCTGGAGCACGTCCTGTCCTCGCTGCCGGTCGAGGCGGAGGCCACGCACATCCCCGAGGCCGTCACCGTCTCCGTCGAGGGTCTGGCGGCCGGTGCCTCCGTGCACGCCAAGGACATCACCCTGCCGAGCGGGGTCACCCTGGCCGTGGACGAGGACGCGGTCGTCCTGCAGGTCCTGCAGGCCCAGGCCGAGGAGGCCGAGGGCGAGGGGACCGAGGGCGAGGAGGCGGCGGAGGTCTGATCCCCGCCGTCGTCATCATCTGTTCAGCCGCTGCCTCCCTGTCCGGGGGCGGCGGCTGGCGCGTATCAAGGAGACATGGACGTGACCACCCCCGCCAGTGGCCCCTGGCTGATCGTGGGGCTCGGGAATCCCGGGCCGGAGTACGCCATGAACCGGCACAACGTCGGTTTCATGGTGGTGGACCTGCTCGCGGAGCGGATCGGGGGGAAGTTCAAGCGGGCGGGCAAGGCGCAGGCGCAGGTGCTGGAGGGGCGGATCGGTCCGGCGGGGCCGGCGAGCCGCCGGGTGGTTTTGGCCAAGCCGATGTCGTACATGAACCTGTCGGGCGGCCCGGTGAACGCGCTGAAGGACTTCTACAAGGTGCCGGTGGCGAACGTGGTCGCGGTCCACGACGAGCTGGACATCGAGTACGGCACGCTGCGGCTGAAGCTGGGCGGCGGGGACAACGGGCACAACGGCCTGAAGTCGATGACGAAGGCGATGGGGGCGGACTATCACCGGGTGCGGTTCGGGATCGGACGGCCGCCGGGGCGGATGCAGGTCGCGGACTTCGTGCTGAAGGACTTCTCGTCGGCGGAGCGCAAGGAGCTGGACTACTTCGTGGACCGTGCGGCGGACGCGGTGGAGTGTCTGGTGACGGAGGGGCTGGAGCGGGCGCAGAGCGCGTACAACTCCTGATTTGTCCGCTCTTGCCGCCCGGGCGAGTTGACCGCTCGTAGGAGTATGGCCAATGATCCCGGCCATGCCTGCCACCGCCACCACTGCTCGCCAGGCCTCCGTGACCGCGCTGCGGTTCGGGCGGGTCGCGACCACGGGCGTGGTCGCCGCGCTGATCCTGTTCGCCGGGGTGTGGGGTTCCTGGGGGACCGCGCAGCACGTGATGCTGGCGAAGGGGCACGAGCAGGGCACGGTGCGGGTGACCGCGTGTGCGGGCGGCACCTGCAGCGGCCCGTTCGCGCCGACGTCGGCGGGGGCGCGGGCCCGCGCGCACGTGGAGCTCGCGAGGTCGGTGGCGGTGCGCAAGGGGCGGACGTACGACGTCGTCCTGAAGCCGGGTACGGCGGACGCGGTGCGCTCCGGTCCGGCGGGGATCCTGTACGCCTGGGTGCCGTTGGGCGGTGCGCTGCTGCTGGCGTCGGTGGTGGTCGCGGGCGGGATGCGGCTGACGCGGGTGGCGTGGGTGCTGGCGGGGTGCGGGGTGGCGCTGCTGACGGCGGCTTTTGTGGCGGTCGGCGCCGGTTCGTGAGGCCCTGCGCAGACTGGGCCAACAAGGTGTTGCCTTCTCGTGATTGACCGAAAGTCAGCCGCGGCTGGAAGCTGAACCGCCCCCTCCACATCTTCCCCGTAGGTCACTCGAAGATGGGCCACCCCATGCGTACCTTCCTCCGTGCCGGCGCGGTGAGCGCCGGCCTGTCGGCGGCGCTGTTCCTCGCGCCCGCCGCCCACGCCGCTCCGCCCGGTGACAACGGCGACGTGAAGATCCACGAGTCGACGACGGACGAGCACGACGAGCGCAATCAGCCGCACGTGTGCTCGTTCTACCTGGACGCCTTCCACTTCGACGGCGGCCAGCGGGTCGACTGGCACATCGAGGTGTGGGCGCCGACCGGTGGGACGAAGGGCACGACGGTGAAGTCGGGCGCCCTGTCCCTGGACGCCGACGGCCACGGCCGCACGGCGGACATGACGCTGCCCGACGGGCACTACAAGCTGTTCTGGAACTTCGACAACGAGAAGGGCTCGGCCAAGCACAAGGTGTTCTGGACGAACTGCCAGGGCGCCGGCGGCGGTGCCGGAACGCCGTCCTCGGGCCCGTCCGGCACGCCGTCCTCCTCGGCGTCGCCGTCCTCGTCCGCGTCGCCGTCCTCGTCGGCCCCCGGTGCGTCGTCCTCGTCCTCGCCCGCTGTCTCCTCCGCGCCGTCCGCGCAGGGCGGTGGCGGCGGTCTCGCCGAGACCGGCAACGGCGTTCCGGTGGGCGGGCTGGCGGCCGTCGCGGCGGCGCTGGTGGGCGCCGGCGGCGTCCTCGTGGTGCGGCGCCGCACGGCGCGCGGCTGAACCGGAGCCGGAACAGGGCGGTGCCCCCGAGGTCGTACGGCCTCGGGGGCACCGCCCTTGTGCCCGGGGCTCAGCCGGTGTTGCGCAGGCCGGCTGCCACGCCGTTGACGGTGAGGAGCAGGGCGCGGGAGAGCAGCGGGTCGGGGCTCGCGCCCGCGGCGGCCGCGTCGCGCTGGCGCTTGAGCAGGGTGACCTGGAGGTAGGAGATCGGGTCCAGGTAGGCGTCGCGGATGCTGAAGGTCTGCTTCAGGACGGGCTGGGCGTCCAGCAGTTCCTGCTCGCCGGTGATGCGCAGGACCTCGCGGACGGTCAGTGCGTGCTCGGCCTCGATAGTGTCGAACACGTGCTTGAGCTCGTCGGGGACGAGGGTGTCGACGTAGTGCCGGGCGATGCGCAGGTCGGTCTTCGCGAGGGTCATCTCGACGTTGGAGACGAAGTTGCGGAAGAAGTGCCACTGCTCGTGCATCTCGTCGAGCACCGTGTCCAGGCCGGCCTCGCGCAGGGCCTTCAGGCCGGAGCCGACGCCGAACCAGCCGGGGACGATCTGCCGGGACTGGGTCCAGCCGAACACCCACGGGATGGCGCGCAGGCCGTCCAGGCCGGCGCCGGAGTCGGGGCGCCGGGACGGCCGCGACCCGAGGTGCAGCTCGGCGAGCTGGTCCACGGGGGTGGAGGCGAAGAAGTACGCCGGCAGGTCGGGGTCCTCCACGAGCCTGCGGTAGGCGGCGTGGGCGGCGTCGGAGACGACGTCCATCGCGGCGTCCCAGCGGGCGAGGGCCTCGTCGGACTGGCGGGGCGCGGTGTGCAGGGCGGAGGCCTGCAGGGTGGCGGCGACGGTCAGTTCCAGGTTCTCCCGGGCCAGGGACGGGATCAGGTACTTGTCGGAGATGACCTCGCCCTGCTCGGTGACCTTGACCTCGCCCTCCAGGGTGCCCCAGGGCTGGGCGAGGATGGCGTCGTGGGACGGGCCGCCGCCGCGGCCGACGGTGCCGCCGCGGCCGTGGAAGAGGCGCAGCCGGACGCCGTAGCGGTGGGCGACGTCGCGCAGACGGCGCTGGGCGCGGTGGATCTCCCACTGGCTGGTGGTGATGCCGCCGAACTTGGAGGAGTCGGAGTAGCCGAGCATGACCTCCTGGACGTCGCCGCGCAGCGCCACCAGGCGCCGGTAGGACGGGTCGGAGAGCATGTCCTCCAGGATGGTGTCGGCGGCGCGCAGCTCGTCGGTGGTCTCCAGGAGCGGCACGATGCCGATCCTGGCCCAGCCGGCGTGCAGGTCGATCAGGCCGGCCTCGCGGGCCAGGACGGCGGCGGCGAAGACGTCGTCGGCGCCCTGGCACATGGAGATGATGTAGGACTCGATGACCTCGGGTCCGAAGACCTCCAGGGCGCGCTTGACGGTCTCGAAGACACCGAGGGTCCTGGCGCCGGCCGCGTCCACCGGCGCCGGGGTCGGGGCGAGCGGCCGCCTGGAGCGCAGTTCCTTGGCGAGGAGCTTGGTGCGGTACTCGCGGGGCATGTCGGCGTAGCGCCAGGACTCCTCGCCGAGCCGGTCGAAGAGCTGGCCGAGGGCGTGGTGGTGGGCGTCGGCGTGTTCGCGGACGTCCATGGTGGCGAGCTGGAGGCCGAAGGCGGCGAGGGTGCGGATGACGCGGCCGAGGCGGCCGTCGGCGAACAGCCCGCCGCGGTGCTCACGCAGGGAGGTCTGGATGAGCCGCAGGTCGTTCAGCAGTTCGCCGGTGCCCAGGTAGTCGCGGCCGGGCTCGTGGGGGGTGCCCTTGGCGAGGCGCTGCTTGGTGTTCTCCAGCTTCTGCCGGATGCAGGTGGCCTTGAGCCGGTAGGGCTCCTCGGCGTTGAGGCGCTTGTAGCGGGGGCTGATCTCGGGGAGCAGGTCGAGGTCGGCCTGGAGGGACGCGAGGAGTTCCTCGGTGGCGCCGGTGTAGCGGATGGAGTTGGAGAGCAGGCCGCGCAGTTCGTCGATCATCTCCAGGGCGTCGTTGATGCCGTGCTCGTGCTGGAGGATGAGGACGTCCCAGGTGACCTGGGGGGTGACGTTGGGGTTGCCGTCGCGATCGCCGCCGATCCAGGTGCCGAAGGTGACGGGGCGGGTGTCGTCGGGGAGCTTGACGCCGACGCGCTCCAGCTCGGCCGCCAGGTCCTCCAGGACGTCGCCGACGGCGCCGGCGTGCAGCTCGTCGAGGTAGTAGATGGCGTTGCGGGCCTCGTCGGCGGGTTCGGGGCGTGCGACGCGCAGTTCGTCGGTCTGCCAGACCAGGTCGATGTTCTCGGCGAGGCGGACGTCGTGGCGGCGGCGGTCGGTGTCGAGGACGGGGGTGTCCAGGAGCGCGGCGATGCGCCGGAGCTTGTTGAGGACGGAGCGGCGCGCGGCCTCGGTGGGGTGCGCGGTGAACACCGGGCGGACGTTGAGGTGGTGGACGGTCTGCCGCAGGTGCTCGGGGTCGGCGTCCTTCAGGCGGTCGGCCGTGCGGGCCAGGAGGCCGCCCTCGGCGGCGCGCCGGGCGCGCAGCTCGCGGCCGCGGTGCACCTGCTCGGTGACGTTGGCCAGGTGGAAGTAGGTGGAGAAGGCGCGGACCAGCTTGGCGGCGGTCTCCAGTTCGATGCCGCGCAGCAGTTCGGCGGCGGCCTCGCCGTCCTCCCGGGTGAGGCGGCGGACCTTCTCGACCAGTTCGAGGAGTTCGGGACCCTCCTGCCGGACGAGGGTCTCGCCCAGGAGATCACCCAGGCGGCGGATGTCGGCGCGCAACTCGCTGCTGGTCGTGGTGGTCTGGTCGTCGGCACTGCTCACAGGTGCGGCTCCTTGCAGTGTTGAAGCTCATCTGGGAGGGAACCCGGCCGTCTGCCGCGCGGCGTAGTGCCGCATACCGGCCGGAGCGTCCGGGAAGGAAACTTCAGCGGACCGCGCTGTCCGACCGACTCCAAGGATAGGTGGCCATGTGGACGCGCAGGGTCTGGGGCTCTTGCCGCCGCACGCCACGCTGCCATACTTACGACGCCGTAGGTTACGGAACCGTAGGGAAGCCCCGTCCAGTCCCCTCCGGTTCCGTCGGCCCGGCATCCGCCCCGACCCTCGACCCCACAGGGGACGCGCATGACCTCGAGTTCCGATGTGATCGAACAAGCCCGTAAGGCCGCCGACACTTCCCCTCCGTCCGCCACGCTGGGCGGTGAACAGAAGCGTTCGATCGAGCAGATCACGCTGCTGCTCTTCATCACCGTGCCGTTCCTGGCGCTGGTGGCGGCGGTGCCGCTGGCCTGGGGCTGGGGGGTGAGCTGGCTCGATCTGGGCCTGATGGTGTTCTTCTACTACCTGGGCTGCCACGGGATCACGATCGGTTTCCACCGGTACTTCACCCACGGCTCGTTCAAGGCGAAGCGGCCCCTGCGGATCGCGCTGGCGATCATGGGGTCGCTGGCCGTGGAGGGCCCGCTGGTGCGCTGGGTGGCCGATCACCGCAGGCACCACAAGTTCTCCGACGCGGAGGGCGACCCGCACTCGCCGTGGCGCTACGGGGAGACCGTCCCGGCGCTGCTCAAGGGCCTGTGGTGGGCCCACGTGGGCTGGATGTTCGACGAGGAGCAGACCCCGCAGGAGAAGTACGCGCCGGATCTGATCAAGGACCCGGCCATGCGGGCGATCTCCCGCCAGTTCGTGCTGTGGACGGCCGTGTCGCTGCTGCTGCCGCCGCTGATCGGCGGGCTGGTGACGATGTCCTGGTGGGGCGCGTTCACCGCGTTCTTCTGGGGTTCACTCGTACGAGTGGCGCTGCTGCACCATGTGACGTGGTCGATCAACTCGATCTGCCACGCGGTGGGCAAGCGGCCCTTCAAGTCGCGGGACCGCTCCGGCAACGTGTGGTGGCTGGCGGCGCTGTCCTGCGGTGAGTCCTGGCACAACCTGCACCACGCCGACCCGACCTCGGCGCGGCACGGCGTGATGCGCGGCCAGATCGACTCCTCCGCGCGGATCATCCGCTGGTTCGAGCTGCTCGGCTGGGCGTACGACGTGCGCTGGCCGTCACGCTCGCGTATCGATTCCCGCCGCAACACCGGGGAAGGCGGCTCCCGGCGCCGGAAGGAGACCGCCGAGGCGGCATGATTGACGCCGTGGCGACCGATTCCAGCAGCAACCCCGGAAACGACAAGCAGCGGCGGACCCGCCGGACCCGTATGACCGGTGCCGAGCGCCGCCAGCAGCTGCTGGAGATCGGTCGCACCCTCTTCGCGGCGAAGGGCTTCGAAGGCACGTCGGTGGAGGAGATCGCGGCCAAGGCCGGGGTGTCCAAGCCGGTGGTGTACGAGCACTTCGGCGGCAAGGAGGGGCTGTACGCGGTGGTGGTCGACCGCGAGATGCGGCGGCTGCTGGACATGGTGACCAGCTCGCTGACGGCCGGCCACCCGCGCGAACTGTGCGAGCAGGCCGCGTTCGCGCTGCTCGACTACATCGAGGAGTACACGGACGGCTTCCGCATCCTGGTCCGCGACTCCCCCATCCCGCAGTCCACGGGCTCCTTCGCCTCGCTGATCTCCGACATCGCCACGCAGGTGGAGGACATCCTGGGCCGCGAGTTCAAGTCCCGGGGCTTCGATGCGAAGCTCGCCCCGCTGTACGCCCAGGCGCTGGTCGGCATGGTCGCCCTGACCGGCCAGTGGTGGCTGGACGTGCGCCGCCCGAAGAAGGCGGAGGTGGCGGCCCATCTGGTGAACCTGGCCTGGCACGGCCTGGACGGCCTGGAGCAGAAGCCGCGGCTGATCGGCCACCGCAAGAGCTGACACCGGGTGGCCGAGCATCCGCGTGCTCAGCGGGACGGCCCGGCCGGTTCCAGGAACTCCAGCCGGTTGCCGACGGGGTCCTGCGAGTAGAAGCGCCGATGGCCGGGGAGGCCGTCGTCCCAGGTGACCTCGGCGCCCTTCGCGGCGAGCCGGGCCGCGTACGCCTCGATGCCGCGCACCCGCAGCCCGGGGTGCGCCTTCCTCGCCGGGCGGAAGTCCGCCTCGATGCCCAGGTGGAGCTGGACGGAGCCCGCCTCGAACCAGCAGCCGCCGCGCGCGGCCAGGGCCGGCGGCTTGGGGACCTCGGTCATGCCGAGGACGCCCGCGTAGTACGAGCGCAGCGTGTCCTCCGAGCCGGGCGGGGCCGCCAGCTGCACGTGATCGACCGCCACCAGCACGCTCAGCCCTCCTTCACGGCGACGGCGAACAGCCGGCGGAAGGGCAGCACCGTGCCGTACGGCGCGCTCGGGTAGGCCGCCCGCAGCAGGTCCCGGTACTCGGTCAGGAACGCCTCGCGCGCCTCGGGGTCGTCGGCGAGCGCGGTCAGCGCGGGCCTGAGGCCGGTGCCCTTCACCCAGTCCAGGACCGGGTCCTCGCCCTGCAGGACGTGCTGGTACGTCGTCTGCCAGACGTCGGCCGCGCAGCCGAGGCGGGCCAGGCGGTCCAGGTAGGCGCCGGGGGTGTGCACGGAGTCCGTGCGGCGCAGCACGTCGCCGAGGCGGGACTTCCAGCGCGGGGTGACGGCCAGTTCGCGCATGAGGGCGTGCAGCGGGGCGTCGATGTTGTCCGGGACCTGGAAGGCGAAGGTGCCGCCGGGGCGCAGGGCGGCGATCCAGTCGGCGAAGCGGTCGGCGTGTCCCGGCACCCACTGGAGCGTGGCGTTGCTGACGATGAGGTCGTACGGCTCCTCGGGCGTCCAGGTGCACACGTCGGCGTGGGCGAAGTCGAGGCGGCCGCCGCCGGCCGTCGGGCCCTCGTGGTCGACGTGGGCCTTGTCGAGCATCTCGGGCGAGTTGTCGTAGCCGGTGATGTGCGCGGTGGGCCAGCGTTCGGCGATCAGGACGGTGACGTTGCCGGGGCCGCAGCCGAGGTCGGCGACGCGGGGGCGGCCGCCGGGGGCGGGCGGCTCCGGGATGCGGGCGAGGAGGTCGGTGAAGGGGCGGGCGCGGTGCCCGGCGTGGCGGAGGTACTGGGCGGGGTCCCAGGCGGGCTTCGTCATGTCCCCCACTGTCCCGCGCGAACTATCTCGACGTCAAGACACTCGATCTCAAGAGACTTCATGTCGACACAACCACTACACTGATCCTCATGGAGGACGAGGTCGATCGGCTGGTCGCAGCGTGGCGCCGGGAGCGTCCGGACCTCGACGTGGAGCCGCTGGAAGTGCTCAGCCGGGTGAGCCGGCTCGCCCGGCACCTGGACCGAGCGCGCCGGCTGGCGTTCGCCGAGCACCGGCTGGAGCCCTGGGAGTTCGACGTGCTGACCGCGCTGCGGCGCGCGGGCACGCCGTATCAGCTCTCCCCGGGCCAGCTGCTGACGCAGACCCTGGTCACCTCCGGCACGATGACCAACCGGATCGACCGGCTCGCCAAGAAGGGCCTGGTGGAGCGGCTGCCCGATCCGAGCGACCGGCGCGGTGTGCTGGTCCGGCTGACCGGGACCGGCCGGGACCGCGCCGACGAGGCGCTCGCAGGCCTGCTGGAGCAGGAGCGGGCGCTCCTCGGCGAGCTCTCCCCCGCCCAGCGCTCGGAACTGGCGGGGCTGCTCCGCCAGTTGACCGCGCCGTTCGACAACATCCCCGGTTAGGGGCGTGCGTGGCGGCTCCCGGCGCGGACACGGAGTACGACGCGCACGTCTGCCGCGTTGCCGTCGGCCGCCTCCGCCGTGCGGCTGCCCGCCGGGTTCCGCTCACCTCGGCCGGTCAGGCGCTGTTCGTCTCCTCCGGCACGACCCGCCCGGCGGGCCCCAGGTCCACCGGTCCCACCCCGGCCCGCCGGGCCAGGGCGACCGCGGCCAGGGTGGAGTGGACGCCCAGCTTGCCGAGGACGTTCTGCATATGGGTGCGGACGGTGTGCGGGGACAGGTACAGCCGTTCGGCGACGGCCTTGCGGCCGAGGCCCGCGACCATGCACCTGAGCACCTCCCGCTCCCTCGGCGTGAGGGACTCCACCAGCCGCTCGCTCTCGGTGCGGTGCTTGCGCGCGGCCGTCAGCTCCTTGAGGACGCCGGTCAGCAGCGCGGGCGGCAGGTGCGTCTCGTCGCGCAGCACGCCCCGGATCACGGTCAGCAGCCGGGACAGCGAGCAGTCCTTGGCCACCCAGCCGCAGGCGCCGGCCTGCAGCGCGAGGGCGGCGCGGCGCGGATCGTCCTTCTCGGCGAGGACGACCGTCCGCACGGCGGGCTGAGCGGCCCGGACGCCGGCGACCAGGGACAGCCCGTCGACCTGGCCGTCCTCGGCGCCCTCCCGCACGGGCACGGCCGGGCGGACGTGGGGCAGATGGCCGCCCAGGTCGGCGTCGACGAGGAGGACGTCGTAGCGGCGGCCCTCGGCGGCCGCCCGCTCCAGGCAGCGCAGCGCGGCCGGGCCGCTGCCGGCGGCGAAGACGTCGACGTCGGGCTCGGCGGCCAGGGCGGCGGCGAGCGACTCGGCGAAGATGCGGTGGTCGTCCACGACCAGGACTCGGATACGAACCACGAAACCCCCTTCCCCAGGCTCCGCGTGGAGCAGGGGATACCAAGATCCGGAAGGGCCCGGGGAGGGCCGCGCCCGGATAGGCCGGTCCGGAATGCCCGGAAAAGGTCCGGAGAACGACGACCCGCGCGAAGCACGACACCCTCGGGAAGGACACCCGCCGCACGGCCGCCGCCGTCGCGGAGACTGCTACCCCCACCGCGGGCGCCGTACCCGCCTGTCTCGCTTCCCCTGATCAGCGCCGGCCCCCACCGGCGCTGTTCCTCAGAGTACGGATGAGAGACCACAGCGGAAGGTGATTTGCAGAACTGGCCGTCCGGCGCGTTTATGGTGTGCCGCATGTTTCGTATTGAGGCGGAAGTCGACAAGGCCCGACGTGATCTGCTCCGCTCGCGGCTTCGGGACACCAACACGGCGGCCTCTCCGGTGCTGTCCGCGCTGCGCGGCACCCCCGCCGAACACGAGGTGCCCCTGCACGTCTGGGCCCTGGACCCCGTCGGCGACCTCGCGGGCGGCCTGGTCGGCCACACCTGGACCACCTGGCTGCACGTGACCTACCTGTGGGTCGACGCCGCGCACCGCGGCGCGGGCCTGGGCTCACGCCTCCTCGCCGAGGCCGAGCGCATCGCCACCGACCGCGGCTGCACGGCGTCCCGCCTGGAGACCTGGGACTTCCAGGCCCCGGACTTCTACCGCAAGCAGGGCTACGAGGTGGTCTGCGTCATCCCCGACTACCCGCCGGGGATCACGGAGTACACGCTGACGAAGCGGCTTGGCTGACCTGGGCTACCCCTCCGCGGGCGCAGGCGGAGGCGGAGGCGGCGGCGGATAAGGGGGCCGGGACGGAACCCGGGGGCCCGGCGGACCCGACGGTGCGGGCGGAGGCGGCGGGGCTCCA
>NZ_JBLEBI010000134.1:0-19495 GCF_047340315.1 Streptomyces sp. AF1A | reverse complement strand
GTTGGGCGGAGTCGGGGCGCCGCGGTCGTCCTCCTGCGCCGCCCCCCCCAACACGGTGGTACGGCCTGACGGACCACAGGGCCCGAACAGCCATGCTATACACTGTGTGTATAGTCCGGGCATGTCTCCAACGACCCACAAGATCCCGGCCTGGCAGCATGCGTCCAAGAAGACGCGCGGACGGCGCCGGAGGTTGCGTCCGGCCGCGCTCGCTTCGGCCGCGGTCGGCCTCGCACTCACACTGTCCGGCTGCGCGCAGGTCGACACCACCGCGCCGAGCAGCGCACGCGCGGCAGTGGCCCACGGCGCACCCGCGCGGCTGGGGAGCGTCGACTGCCGCGAGGCCAAGTGCATCGCGCTCACCTTCGACGCGGGGCCCAGCGAGAACTCGGCGCGGCTGCTCGACATCCTGAAGCAGAAGAAGGTCTCGGCGACCTTCTTCCTGCTCGGCAAGAACCACATCGAGAAGTACCCGGACCTGGTCAAGCGGATGGCGGCCGAGGGCCACGAGGTCGCGAGCCACACCTGGGACCACAAGATCCTCACGCGCATATCGGACGCACAGATACGCGAGGAGCTGACGCGGCCCGACGACGCGATCGAGCGGCTCATCGGGCACAAGCCCACGCTGATGCGCCCGCCGCAGGGCCGTACGGACGCCGACGTGCACCGGATCTGCAAGGAGCTGGGCCTGGCGGAGGTGCTGTGGAGCGTGACCGCCAAGGACTACATGACCAACGACTCCCGGCTCATCACCGAGCGGGTCCTGGACCAGGCGTCCCGGGACGGGATCATCCTGCTGCACGACATCTACCCGGGCACCGTGCCGGCCGTGCCGGGCATCATCGACGCCCTCAAGGCGCGGGGCTACGTCTTTGTGACGGTGCCCCAGCTCCTCGCACCGGGCAAGGCCGTACCGGGCAAGGTGTACCGGCCCTGAGGCGACCGCTGCGCCGACCGGGTGAGGCGCGGTCGAAAGCGGGGGGACCCGGCGCGCAGTGCCTACCATCGTGCCGTGCCCCGCTTCTCCTTCGAACGCACGACCCCACTTCCTCTGGACGAGACGTGGCGCCGGCTCACCCAGTGGCCCCGCCACGCCCAGGTGGTCCCGCTGACCCGGATCACGGTGCTCACGCCCGCGCCGACCCGGGAGGGCACCCGCTTCGTCGCTCGTTCCGGCGTGGGCCCGCTGGCCTTCGACGACGTGATGGAGGTGACCGTCTGGCGCCCGCCCGCCGGCGGCGAGCCCGGGCTGTGCCGCTTGGAGAAGCGGGGCAGGGTGATCCTGGGCTGGGCGGAGGTCGAGGTCCGGCCGGGGCCCGGCGGCCGCAGCCGCGTGCTGTGGCGGGAGGAGCTGCGGGTGCGGTTCCTGCCCCGGGCATTCGACGGCGCGACGGAGCGCACGGCCCGGGCGATGTTCGGACGCGCGGTGACCCGGCTGCTGCGGCGGCCCTGAGGAGGGACGCGCTCAGTCCTTGCGGCCGGTCGCGGCGACCGTCACGCCGAGGCCGATCATCGTCAGGCCGCCGACGCCGCCGACCGCGGCGAGCCGCCGGGGCGAGCGCGCGAACCAGTCCCGGGCGCCCGAGGCGACCAGGCCCCAGAGGCTGTCGGAGGCCAGCGCGATGGCGTTGAAGACCAGGCCGAGCAGCAGCATCTGCACCGGCACATGCCCCTGGTCTCGGTCGACGAACTGGGGCAGTACGGCGGCGAAGAAGACCATCGTCTTGGGGTTGGCGATGCCGACCGCGAACCCCTCCCAGAGGGTGCGCAGGCCGCCGTGCGCCGGGCGGCCGGACTCCGCGAACGCGGCCCGCAGCGAGCCGCGCTGCCGCCATGCCCTGATCCCGAGGTACACCAGGTAGGCGGCGCCCGCGAGCTTCAGCGCGGTGAAGACGAGCACGGAGCGTTCGACGACCGAGCCGATGCCGAGGGCCACGGCCGCGACGAGGACGTAGGCGCCGAGCGTGTTGCCGGCGACCGTGGTCAGCGCGGTGCGGCGGCCGTGCGCGAGCGCCCGCCCGACGACGAAGAGCACGCTCGGGCCGGGGATCACGATCAGCAGAAGGGACAGCGCCGCGAAGGCGAGCAGCCGGTCGGTGGACACCATGTCCTCATGCAACACAGGCGCCCGCGCGCGCGGCAAACCGTTTTCCGCGTCCGTACCCGCGCACGTGCTCAGGCCACCGACCCGACCCCCGCCTCCGGGCGCGGCCCGGTGTCGTGGTGGATCGGGGTGTGCGCGCCGGTCAGCGGGACCCCGCTGCCGCCGCGCCGGTGCGCGACGATCTCGGCGCCGATGGACAGGGCCGTCTCCTCCGGCGTGCGGGCGCCCAGGTCGAGGCCGATCGGCGAGCGCAGCCGGGCCAGCTCCGGCTCGGTGACGCCGACCTCGCGCAGCCGCTCGTTGCGGTCCAGGTGGGTGCGGCGGGAGCCCATCGCGCCGACGTAGGCGACCGGCAGTCGCAGCGCCAGCTTCAGCAGCGGCACGTCGAACTTGGCGTCGTGGGTGAGGACGCACAGCACGGTCCGGCCGTCGACCTCGGTGCCCTCCAGGTACGTGTGGGGCCACGCGACGACGATCTCGTCGGCCTCGGGGAAACGGGCGCGGGTGGCGAACACCGGGCGGGCGTCGCACACGGTGACGTGGTAACCGAGGAACTTGCCGACCCGGACCAGGGCCGACGCGAAGTCGATCGCACCGAAGACGATCATCCGGGGCGCGGGGACGGAGGACTCGACCAGGACGGTGAGCGGGGCGCCGCAGCGCGAGCCCTGCTCGCCGATCTCCAGGGTGCCCGTGCGCCCCGCGTCCAGGAGGGCGCCGGCCTCGGCGGCGACCGTGCGGTCCAGTTCGGGGTGGGCGCCGAAGCCGCCGTCGTACGACCCGTCGGCGCGCACGAGCAGGGCCCGGCCCCGCAGTTCGTCCGGCCCCGCCACGATCCGCGCGAGCGCCGCCGCCTGCCCGCACGCGGCGGCGGCCAGCGCGGCGTGGACCACCGGCCGCGCGGGACCGTCCGCCACGACCGGCACGACGAGGATGTCGATGACGCCGCCGCAGGTCAGGCCGACGGCGAACGCGTCCTCGTCGCTGTACCCGAAGCGTTCGAGGACGGGCTGCCCGTCCTGGAGCACCTGCCGGCACAGCTCGTACACGGCGCCCTCCACGCACCCCCCGGAGACCGAGCCGACCGCCGTGCCCTCGGCGTCCACCGCGAGGGCGGCGCCCGGCCGGCGCGGGGCGCTGCCGCCGACGGCCACCACGGTGGCGACGGCGAAGTCACGGCCCTGCTCGACCCACCGGTTCAGCTCCTCGGCGATGTCCAGCATCTCTCGGTCTCCTCACGGGGTTGCGCGGAAGGGGGGTCGGCCGGACGCTAGTGCACGCCCAGCCGGCCCTCGATGGGATGGAGGGCGAAGTAGACCAGGAACACCACGGTCAGCCCCCACATGAAGGCGCCGATCTCGCGGGCCTTGCCCTGGGCGGTCCTGATGGCCGTGTAGGAGATGACGCCGGCGGCGACACCGGTGGTGATGGTGTAGGTGAACGGCATCAGGACGACGGTCAGGAACACCGGGATCGCGGTGGCGCGGTCGGCCCAGTCCACGTGCCGGGCGTTCATCAGCATCATGGCGCCGATGACCACGAGGGCGGCCGAGGCGACCTCCTGCGGGACGATCGCGGTGACCGGGGTGAAGAACAGGCAGGCCGTGAAGAACAGACCGGTGACGACGGAGGCGAGACCCGTGCGGGCCCCCTCTCCGACGCCCGTGGCGGACTCGATGAACACCGTCTGGCCGGAGCCGCCCGCCAGGCCGCCGATCGCGCCGCCGGCGCCGTCGATGAACAGCGCCTTGGACAGGCCGGGCATACGGCCCTTGTCGTCGGCGAGTCGGGCCTCGGTGCCGACGCCGATGATGGTGGCCATCGCGTCGAAGAAGCCGGCGAGCACCAGGGTGAAGACGATCATGGCGACCGTCATCCCGCCGACCTGGCCCCAGCCGCCGAACTCCACGTGCCCGAAGAGCGAGAAGTCGGGCATCGACACCGCGCTGCCGTGCAGGGCGGGGGCGCCGCCCGCCCACTGCTTGGGGTCGATGACCCCGAGCCCGTCGAGGACCGCGGCGACGACCGTGCCGGAGACGATGCCGATCAGGATGGCGCCGGGGACGTTCCGGGCCTGCAGCATGAAGATCAGCAGCAGGGTGCCGGCGAAGAGCAGCACCGGCCAGCCGGTGAGCTGGCCCGCCGGGCCGAGGCTGAGCGGGGTGGCCGTGCCCTTGTGCACGAAGCCGGACTTGTAGAGGCCGATGAGGGCGATGAACAGGCCGATGCCCATCGTGATGCCGTGCTTGAGCGCGAGCGGGATCGCGTTCATGATCATCTCGCGCAGGCCGGTGACGACCAGTAGCATGATCACGACGCCGTACATCACACACATGCCCATGGCCTGCGGCCAGGTCATGTGGGGGACGACCTGCGAGGACAGGACGCCGGAGACGGAGAGGCCGGCGGCGAGGGCGAGCGGCACCCTGCCGACGAATCCCATCAGCAGCGTGGTGAGGGCCGCGGCGAACGCGGTGGCGGTGATCAGCGCCCGCTGGCCGAGCGTGTCACCGTGCACGTCCTTGCCGGACAGGATGAGGGGGTTGAGGAGGAGGATGTAGGCCATCGCCATGAAGGTGGTGATGCCGCCGCGCACCTCGCGCGCGACGGTGGATCCTCTCCGGGAGATGTGGAAGTACCGGTCGAGCCAGGACCGGCCGGCCGGGACGCGGGTGCCCTCACCCGCGTCCTCGGCGGTGGTCGTCGGCTCCAGTGACTGCTGGGTCATGTGGGCCTGCTCCCAAGGTTCAAAGGGGCACCCGTGCGCACGCCTTCGACGGCGCGCGGGATTTGGGGAGGTGCACGACCCGGGGGACGGCCCGAGACGAACAGAGGGGGATCCCGGGGAACGCGTCCCCAGGACGACTCAGAGGTTCGACCCTCGGAGGGTCACGTGCCGGTGAGGTGTTCGGGACGTACCGGCGTCCTGTTCAGCTCCAGCCCGGTCGCGTCCCGGATCGCCGCGAGGACGGCCGGGGTGGACGACAGGGTCGGGGCCTCGCCGACGCCGCGCAGCCCGTACGGGGCGTGGTCGTCGGCGAGTTCGAGCACATCGACCGGGATGGTCGGCGTGTCGAGGATCGTGGGGATCAGATAGTCCGTGAAGGAGGGGTTCTTGACCTTCGCCGTCCTCGGGTCGACGACGATCTCCTCCATCACGGCCACGCCCAGGCCCTGGGTCGTACCGCCCTGGATCTGGCCGATGACGGAGAGCGGGTTGAGCGCCTTGCCGACGTCCTGGGCGCAGGCCAGCTCGATCACCTTGACCAACCCGAGTTCGGTGTCGACCTCGACGACCGCGCGGTGGGCGGCGAAGGAGTACTGGACGTGCCCGTTGCCCTGGCCGGTGCGCAGGTCGAAGGGCTCGGTCGGCCGGTGCCGCCACTCCCGCTCGATCTCCACCACCTCGTCCTCCAGGACGTCCACCAGGTCGGCCAGCACCTCGCCGCCGTCGGTGACGACCTTGCCGCCCTCCAGCAGCAGCTCCGCCGTCGCCCAAGCGGGGTGGTAGGAGCCGAACTTGCGGCGCCCGAGCTCCAGGACCCGCTCGCGGACCAGCTCGCACGCGTGCTTCACGGCGCCGCCGGTGACGTAGGTCTGCCGGGAGGCCGAGGTCGAACCCGCCGAGCCCACCCGGGTGTCGGCCGGGTGGATGGTCACCTGGGCCACGCCCAGCTCGGTGCGGGCGATCTGCGCGTGCACGGTGACGCCGCCCTGGCCGACCTCCGCCATCGCGGTGTGCACGGTAGCGACGGGCTCGCCGCCCACGACCTCCATGCGCACCCTGGCGGTGGAGTAGTCGTCGAAGCCCTCGGAGAAGCCCACGTTCTTGATGCCGACCGCGTAGCCGACTCCGCGTACGACGCCCTCGCCGTGCGTGGTGTTGGACAGGCCGCCGGGCAGCTGCCGTACGTCGGCTCCCTCGCTGGACTCCCACTGGCGCTCCGGCGGCAGCGGCATCGCCTTGACGCGGCGCAGGAGTTCGGCGACCGGGGCCGGGGAGTCGACGGGCTGGCCCGTCGGCATGATCGTGCCCTGCTCCATGGCGTTCAGCTGCCGGAACTCCACCGGGTCCATGCCCAGCTTCTTCGCCAGCTTGTCCATCTGCGCCTCGTAGGCGAAGCACGCCTGGACCGCGCCGAATCCGCGCATGGCGCCGCAGGGCGGGTTGTTGGTGTAGAGGGCGAGGGCCTCGATGTCGACGTCGTCGACCACGTAGGGGCCGACCGACAGGGAGGAGGCGTTGCCGACGACCGCCGGGGAGGCGGAGGCGTAGGCCCCGCCGTCCAGGACGATCCGGCACTTCACATGGGTCAGCCTGCCGTCGCGCGTGGCCCCGTGCTCGTAGTACAGCTTCGCCGGGTGGCGGTGGACATGCCCGAAGAAGGACTCGAACCGGTTGTAGACGATCTTGACGGGCTTGCCGGTGCGCAGCGCGAGCAGGCACGCGTGGATCTGCATCGACAGGTCCTCGCGGCCGCCGAACGCGCCGCCGACGCCGGCCAGCGTCATGCGCACCTTCTCCGGCGGCAGACCGAGCACCGGGGCCATCTGGCGCAGGTCGGAGTGGAGCCACTGGGTGGCGATGTAGAGGTGGACGCCGCCGTCCTCCTCCGGCACGGCGAGGCCGGACTCGGGACCGAGGAAGGCCTGGTCCTGCATGCCGAAGGTGTACTCGCCCTCGACGATCACGTCGGCCCGCCCGCGCGCCTCGGTCACGTCGCCGCGGACGATCGGCTGGCGATGCACGATGTTCGGGTGCGGGACGTGACCGGCGTGGTGGTCGGTGCGGTTCTCGTGGACGAGGACCGCGTCGGGGGCGGTCGCGGAGGCCTCGTCGGTGATGACGGGGAGTTCGCGGTAGTCGACCTTGATCTTCGCGGCGGCGCGGCGGGCGGTCTCCGGGTGGTCGGCGGCGACGAGCGCGACCGGCTCGCCGTGGTGGCGCACCTTGCCGTGGGCGAGGACCGGGGTGTCCTGGATCTCCAGGCCGTAGTGGCGCACCTCGGTGGGCAGGTCGTCGTACGTCATGACCGCGTAAACGCCCGGCGTGGCCAGGGCCTCGCTGGTGTCGATCGAGACGATCTCGGCGTGCGCGACGGTGGAGCGCAGGATCTGGCCCCAGAGCATGTCCTCGTGCCACATGTCGGACGAGTACGCGAACTCGCCGGTGACCTTCAGGGTGCCGTCGGGCCGGAGCGTGGACTCGCCGATGCCGCCCTTGGTCGGGGTGCCCTGCGTGATCTTCGTAGGAGCGCCGTTGGCTGGCATGGTCAGGCCCCCTCGGACTTGCGGGCGGCCGCCAGGCGGACCGCGTCCATGATCTTCTCGTAGCCCGTGCAGCGGCACAGGTTGCCCGACAGCGCCTCGCGGATGTCGGCGTCGGTGGGGTTCGGGTTGCGCTCCAGGAGTTCGTCGGAGGCGACGAGCAGACCCGGGGTGCAGAAGCCGCACTGGACGGCGCCCGCGTCAATGAACGCCTGCTGGACCGGCGAGAGTCCGGCGCCCTCGCCGGTCTGCGAGTCGGTGCCCTTCGCCCGCCATCCGCGGGCCTCGTCGAGCGAGGTGCCGCCGGAGCCGGTGCCGCACGCGCGCTGCCTGGCATAGTCCGCCAGACCCTCCACGGTCACCACCTCGCGGCCCTCGACCTGACCGGCCGCCACCAGGCAGGAGCAGACGGGCACGCCGTCGAGCCGCACGGTGCAGGAGCCACACTCGCCCTGCTCGCACGCGTTCTTGGAGCCGGGCAGGCCGAGGCGCTCGCGCAGGACGTACAGCAGGGACTCGCCCTCCCAGACGTCGTCGGCCTCCTGCGGGCGTCCGTTCACGGTGAAGTTGACACGCATTACGCAGCTCCCTCTGATGCGCGGCGGGCGCCGCGGTACGACTCCCAGGTCCAGGTGAGCGTCCGGCGGGCCATCACGCCGACCGCGTGGCGGCGGTAGCTCGCGGTGCCCCGGACGTCGTCGATCGGGTTGCAGGCGCCGGAGCACAGCTGCGCGAACCGCTGGGCGACGGACGGGGTGATGATCTTCCCGTTGTCCCAGAAGCCGCCCTCCTCGAGGGCCGCGTTCAGGAACTCCTCGGCGGCCCTGGCCCGCACGGGTGTGGGGGCCGCCGAGCCGATACCGGTGCGCACGGTGCGGGTCTGCGGGTGCAGCGCGAGGCCGAAGGCGCACACGGCGATGACCATGGCGTTGCGCGTGCCGACCTTGGAGTACTGCTGCGGGCCGTCCGCCTTCCTGATGTGCACGGCGCGGATCAGCTCGTCGGGCTGGAGCGCGTTGCGCTTGACGCCGGTGTAGAACGCGTCGATCGGGATCAGCCGGGTGCCGCGGGCGGCCGACGCCACCTCCACCTCGGCGCCGGCCGCGAGGAGGGCGGGGTGGGCGTCGCCGGCGGGCGAGGCCGTGCCGAGGTTGCCGCCGACGCCGCCGCGGTTGCGGATCTGCGGGGAGGCCACCGTGTGCGAGGCGAGCGCGAGGCCCGGCAGCTCGGCACGGAGCTCTTCCATGATCGTGGTGTAGGGCACCGAGGCGCCCAGCCGCACACTCTCCTCGCCGGCCTCCCACTCGTAGAGGTCTCCGATGCGGTTCAGGTCGAGGAGGTACTCGGGCCGGCGGTGGTCGAAGTTGATCTCGACCATCACGTCGGTGCCACCCGCAATCGGCACAGCGGTGGGGTGCTCGGCCTTCGCGGCGAGCGCCTCCTCCCAGCTGGCGGGGCGAAGGAAGTCCATGACCGGCTCTCTTCTTCGTCTCGGTGCTCTTGGCAGGCTCTTGGAAGCCGTACGGATCGAGCCAGTCCGGGTGCGGCGGGACGGGGCTCGTTCAGGTGCTGTCGGACGCGGAGTGGACTCAGTACACCGCCGCGTACTCCGGCGGGGTCAGTCACCGAAACCATGAAGGAGTTGGCTGGCCACGGCGGGCATCTTGTAGATTCGTATGAACGGAGGTCATCGGCAACCTCTCCGTTTTCCTGGGGAAACGCAGGTAACGGCCCGGCGGCCCCGGAAGGCGGCCCGCGCACGCCCGCACCGGGCCACTCCCGTGTACCCCACCCAAGATCCATCGTAGGTTTCGAGACAAGGAACGGCGGCGACGAGATGCGGCTGCGCGCACTGCTGGACACCGACGCGCTGGGGCTGCGGCTGCTCGGCGGCGAGGACGAGCTGGACCGCGCGGTGCGCGGTGTGATGACCACCGACCTGCGCGACCCCAGCCGCTACCTCTCCGGCGGTGAGCTGGTGCTCACGGGCCTGGCCTGGCGCCGGGACGCCGCGGACTCCGAGCCGTTCGTCCGCATCCTCGTGCAGGCCGGGGTGGCGGCCCTCGCGGCCGGCGAGGCCGAGCTGGGCGATGTGCCGGACGACCTGGTGCTCGCCTGCGCCAGGCACCGGCTGCCGCTGTTCGCGGTGCACGAGTCGGTGGCGTTCGCGACGATCACCGAGCACGTCGTCCGGCAGGTGTCCGGCGAGCGGGCCGGGGACCTGGCGGCCGTGGTGGACCGGCACCGGCGGATGATGACCTCGGGCCCGGCGGGCGGCGGCCCGGACGTCGTGCTGGACCTGCTCGGCTCCGACCTGGACCTGCGCGCCTGGGTGCTCTCCCCCACCGGCCGCCTGATCGCCGGCTCCAAGGCGCCGGGCCCGGCCCTGACCGCCGAGACCTGCGCGCAGCTGGCCGCCGAGCACCTGACCGCCGCCCGCACCGGCCGGCGCGGCCCGCACCGGGTCCTGCTCGGCGGTACGGTGTACTCGCTGTTCCCGATCCGTTCCTCCGGCCGCTCCCCGCAGGCCGCGCGCGACGTGCGCGAGACGGTGCTGTCGGACTGGCTGCTGGCCGTCGAGGCGGACGCGGGCGACTGGCCCGAGGAGCGCATGGACCTGCTCCAGGGCGTCACCCAGCTGATCGCCGTCGAACGGGACCGCCGGGACGCGGCCCGCACGGTGCGGCGCCGGCTCGCCCAGGAGGTGCTGGAACTGGTGCAGTCGGGCGCCGCGCCCGCCGAGATCGCGGCCCGCCTGCGGGTCGCCGCGCCGGTGCTCCTGCCCGGGCTCGGGGCGGCCCCGCACTGGCAGGTCGTCGTGGCCCGGGTGGAATGGGACGGTGACCAGGTGGAGGGCGGCCCGGTCGCCCAGTCGCTGCTGGAGGAGGTGCTGGTCGACCCGCAGGCGACCGGCCCGGAGCCGTCCGACCGCATCGCCGTGGCGCACACCGGCGAGGAGGCGATCGCCCTGGTGCCGCTGCCCGCGGTCGCGGCCGAGCACGACGGCTCGGAGACCGGCCTGCTCGCCGAGGCACTGCTGCAGGCGATGCGCGAACCGCTGTCGGCCGGCCTGAACGACGACGGGCGCATCACCCTCGGCGTCAGCGCGGCCGTGCACTCGGCGGAGGGCCTGCGCGGCGCCCTGGAGGAGGCCCGGCACGCCCGCCGGGTGGCGGCCGCCCGCCCGGGCCGGGTCTGCGCGGCCGGCCACCAGGAACTGGCCAGCCACGTCCTGCTGCTGCCCTTCGTGCCGGACGACGTCCGCCGGGCCTTCACGGCCCGCCTGCTGGACCCGCTGAAGGAGTACGACCGCCGCCACCGGGCCGAGCTGATCCCGACCCTGGAGGCGTTCCTCGACTGCGACGGCTCCTGGACCCGCTGCGCCACCCGCCTCCACCTGCACGTCAACACGCTGCGCTACCGGGTCGGCCGGATCGAGCAGTTGACGGGACGGGACCTGTCCCGGCTGGAGGACAAGCTCGACTTCTTCCTGGCGCTGCGCATGAGCTGAGCGAAGGCCCCCGGAGGGCGGCGTGCCAAGTCACGCCAAGTGCCCACGACTTTGTGAAATCTTTCACCCACCCCCTTGGCCCGGCCCCGCTGTTGGTGCTGGAATGCCGCCACCACTCAAGGCTCGATGGCGTGCTCGGGGAGGGCAACGTGGCGCATTCCGCCATGTCTGGTAACGGAACGACCGCCGGTGACGATCCTCTCCAGACCGCGGTGTGGCGGCTGCGCTCACGGGCCTGCTGGGCCGACGCGGCCGCCCTGCTGCCACCCGACACCCCGCCGACGGCGTTGCAGCGCGCCTCGCTGCTGGTCGAACGGTGCCTGTACACCGAGCGGGGCTGGGCGGAGGCGGAGGACGCCCTGCGGACGGCCGAGGCGCTCGCGCACACCGACGAGGAGCGGGGCGCGGCCGCCTGCGAGCGCGGCCAGCTCGCCTACACCGCCACGCTGCACGGCGTCCGGGACCGCGCGGACGAGGCGCGGGCCGCGCTGGGCCGGGCGGCGGCGCTGATCCCGCCCGGCGCGGCGGGCCGGGCGCTGCTGGACTTCCGCCGGGGCCTGATCGCGGAGAACCTGACCCACTCCCCGCAGGCGGCGCGTGCCGCGTATCGCAGGGCGCACGCGGCCGCCGCCGCGCACGCCGACCCGCTGCTGCTGTCCTTCACCTGGCGCCACCTCGCCGGACTCGCCCTGCGCGAGGGGGAGTTGACCGAGGCCCGGAACGGCTTCGCCGAGTCCCTGCGGATCCGCGAGGAGCTGGGCTACCTGGTGGGCACCGCGCCCGCCCTGGCCTCGCTGGCGGACACCGAGGACGAGCCGGAGGCGTCCCGGCTGCGCGAGGAGGCCCGGCGGCTGTTCCGCCTGCTCGGGGGCGTGCCGACGTGGCTGGCGCGGCAGTTGACGCCGCCCGCGCCGGGTGCGGCGACTGCCTAGGTCCGTCGCCGCGGGCCCGGCGCTCGTGCCCTCCGGCCGCGGGGCCGGCGACCGCTTAGGTCCGACGCCGCGGGCCCGGCGCTCGTGCCTGACGCGCGGGGCCGAGGTCCCCGCGGCCGGAGGGCGGGGAGGGAACTGGACGACGGGTCTCAGCGGCCGGCCCAGAGGACGACGACGCGCCCCGCGGCCGGCCCAGAGGAAGACGACGCGCCCCGGCGACCGGCCCGGACGGAGACGACGAGCGGAGAGACGACGGGTCCCGGCCGGCTCAGAGGGAACTGAGAGTTTCCTCTGACAGTCTCTGGCCCGCCCCGAAACCCCCCTCAGGAGCGCGTCCCGATGACTCTCGTCAACGGCCTTCCGGCCCATGTCCTGCTCGTCCACATCGTCGTGGTGCTGATCCCGCTCACCGCGCTCGCCCTGGTGACCTGCGCGCTGTGGCCGCGGGCCGCCCGGCGCCTGGGCGTGCTGCTGCCCGCGGTGGCCCTGGTCGCCCTGATCAGCGTGCCGCTGACCTCGCACGCGGGCGAGTGGCTGGAGCGGCACGTCGCCGACGACGCTCTTGTGCGCAGGCACACCGAGCTGGGCGACGGGCTGCTGCCCTGGGCGCTGGGGCTGTTCGTGCTGGCCGGCGTCGTCTGGTGGGCCGCCCGGCCCGCCCCCGCGCCGATCGGGCAGGGCGGTGGCTCGCGCCGGTCCGCGCTGCCGGTCCGGATCGTGGTGGGCGTGCTGTCGGTGGCCGTGGCGGCGGGCGCGGTGGTGGACGTGTACCGCATCGGCGACTCGGGCGCGAAGGCCGCCTGGCACGACGCCTACTCGAAGTCGGCGCACGGCTCGCAGGGCGGTTCCTGAGAGCGCCGGAAGCGGCGGGGGCACGCGACCCGGCCACGGGGGAGCGGCGCCCGAGCACCGCGGCCGCCGTCAGCCGGCGCCCGTGAAGTGCTCCCCCACCAGCTCCCGCACCACGTCCAGGTCCCGCGCGATCAGGGCGTCCAGCAGAGCCGTGTGCTCCGACGCGTCCGCGACCAGGTCGGCACGGCCGTGCCGGACCGGACCGCCGACGAGCGGCCACTGGGACCGGCGGTGCAGGTCCTCGGCGATGCGCACCAGCTGCTCGTTGCCCGACAGGGACAGCATCGCCCGGTGGAACGCCCGGTCGGACTCCGCGTACGTCGCCGCGCAGCCCGAGGCGGCCGCCCGTACCGTGTCCTCCGCGAGCGGCCGGAGCCCGGCCCACCGCTCGGCCGGCACCGTCCGGGCGAGCCGCAGCATCACCGGCACCTCGATGAGCCCGCGCACCTCCGCCAGCTCCGCCAGCTCCCGCGCCCCGCGCTCGACCACCCGGAAGCCCCGGTTGGGCACGACCTCGACGGCGCCTTCCAGGGAGAGCTGCTGCATGGCCTCGCGCACGGGCGTGGCCGAGACGCCGAAGCGCTCGCCGAGGACGGGGGCCGAATAGACCTCGCCCGGCTTGAGCTCACCGGCCACCAGCGCCGTGCGCAGCGCGTCCAGGATCTGCCCGCGCACGGACGTGCGCTGCACCGCGGGCCGCGGCGCGGGGATCGGCCGCTCGCCGTGGGTGTGCTCGCCCCGCGCGGCCCCCGGCACCGCGGCGTCCCGCTCCCGGGCCGGGAGGCCGGTGTCCGCGGGGCGCTGCTGGGCCGGGAGGTCGGTGTCCGTGGAGCGCTGCTGGGCCGGGAAGCCGGTGTCCGTAGGGCGCTGCCGGGCCGGGACGCGGGTGCCCTCCCACGTCGCGGCGGAGCCCTGCACGCCCTGCTCCACGGGGTCCTCCTGGCGGCTTGTCGGTACTTGGGGTATTAACGACGGCTTGTCGCTTGTTCGTCAAGCACCTTAGGCGGACCGTGGCGCAGTTCAAACTTCCGGGGAGCTTGAGTAAGGTGAGGCTAACCTGCTCAATCGGCCCGTGACCAAGGATCGGTGGTTCCGCCATGCCCGCTGCGGCCTCGCCGCTCACTGCCGCCTACGAGCGCCTCGGGGCCGCCTTCCCGGGCCTCGCCGTGACCGAGCTGGGCCCGGACGAGCCGTGGCCCCGGGGCGGCGGCTGGGTGAGCGCGGCGGGGCTCGCGGCGGGCGGACCGGAGCTGGACGCCTTCCTCGCCCGGGACGACGCGCAGGTGCTGCGGGACTACGGCCGGCCGGCCCGCCCGGACGTCGTGGCGAGCTTCGGCCTGCACCGCTACGCCTGGGCCGCCTGCCTGCTGATCACCGTCCCCTGGTTCCTGCACCGCAGGGTGCCCCGGCTGCCCGTGCCGCAGGTGTCGTACGACCGCACGACCGGGCGTATGGCCGTACGCGGCCCCGTCTCCTTCGCCTGCCTGCCCGCCGACCCCGCGTCCGCCCTGCCCGGAGCCGTCGTCGTGCCGGACGAGGAGGCGCTGCGGGCCGAGGTGCGGGCGTCCGTCGCCGAGCACCTGGAGCCGGTGCTCGCCGCCTTCGGGCCGCGGATGCGGCGGCGCGGGCGGGCGCTGTGGGGCATGGCGACCGACGAGGTCGTGGAGGGGCTGTGGTACGTCGCCCGGCTGCTGGGCGAGCGCGAGGAGGGGCTGGCGGTGCGGGAGCTGGAGCTGCTGCTGCCGGGCGCGACCCGGCCGTACGCCGGCTCGGCCGCGTTCCGCACGCTCACCGGTCCGCACGGCGAGCCCCTGCCCACCCGGGACCGGGTGAGCTGCTGCCTGTTCTACACCGTGCGCCCCGAGGACACCTGCGTCACCTGCCCGCGCACCTGCGACGCCGACCGGATCGCCCAACTGGCCGCCGGGGCCGCGGCCTGAGGCTCCGGCAGGTATGAGCCCGCGCCCCGCGTGCCCTAAGATCATCGCGAACCGGGTCGCCCACGCGGACGAGCCCTTCACAACTTCCTCACCCGCCGCGGGAACTTTCCGCGGAACCATCCGTCCGGGTAGTCTTATTCGAACTCAACTCCCGCCCCTCAAGCGGCAGTTCGAGCAATACGTCGCCCTGGGCATCCCCTTGCACCTTCTTGGCGGCCTCTTGCCCCGAAACCCCCTGAGGGCCGACGGGAGTGGGCCACTATGGCGGGCGTTACGCCCTATCCCAATGCAAGGGACCCCTGATGAGATTGACCGACATATCGCTGAACTGGCTGCTTCCGGGCGCCGTACTGCTCCTGGGGATGCTGGCGGCGGTGGCGGTGCTCGCGCGCGGCAAGCGCTCCTCCGGGGAGAGCGCGAGCGCGGACGACTCGTGGGAGCGCAGCGAGGAGCGCCGCCGGCGCAAGGAGGCCGTCTACGGCACGGCCTCCTATGTGCTGCTGTTCTGCTGTGCGGCGGTCGCGGCCGCACTGTCCTTCCACGGCCTGGTCGGCTTCGGCGAGCAGAACCTCGGGCTGACCGACGGCTGGCAGTACCTGGTGCCGTTCGGCCTGGACGGCGCGGCGATGTTCTGCTCCGTGCTCGCGGTGCGCGAGGCCAGCCACGGTGACGCGGCGCTCGGGTCGCGGATACTCGTGTGGTTGTTCGCCGCGGCGGCGGCCTGGTTCAACTGGGTGCACGCGCCGCGGGGTGCCGGGCACGCGGGCGCGCCGCAGTTCTTCTCCGGTATGTCGCTGTCGGCCGCCGTGCTGTTCGACCGGGCGCTGAAGCAGACCCGCCGCGCCGCCCTGCGCGAGCAGGGCCTGGTGCCGCGCCCGCTGCCGCAGATCCGGATCGTGCGCTGGCTGCGGGCGCCCCGCGAGACCTACCGGGCCTGGTCGCTGATGCTGCTGGAGGGTGTGCGCAGCCTCGACGAGGCGGTCGAGGAGGTCCGCGAGGACAAGCAGCGGAAGGACGAGACGCGGCAGCGCCGGCGCGACCAGCAGCGGATCGAGCGCGCTCGGCTGAAGGCCATCAGCCGGGGCCACCGGGGCCTCGTCGGCCGGGGCGGTGGCCGCCAGGTCGAGGTGCAGGCCGTGGAGCGCGGCCCCGCCCAGGCCACCGCGGAGCCTGCCATATCGACCGCGGAGCAGCTGCCGGTACGCTCTCGGCCCTCTTTGCAGCCGGTCCGCGGCGCGGCTGAGCCGGTGACCGTCGACCTCACCGCCGAGGACGACACCATGGCCCTGCCGCGACTGGACTCCCTGGAGCGCAAGCTGAAGGACCTCGAGCAGCAGTTCGGCTAGACGCGCGGCTCGGTACGGGACGGGGGCGTGACCGCCTGGGTCACGCCCCCGTCCCGTGTCCGCGGCCCGTCACGCGGCCTCGGCGCCGAGCTCGAACCACACCGACTTGCCCACCCCGTGCGGCCGTACACCCCACGCGTCCGCGAGGGACTCCACCAGGACCAGGCCCCGGCCGTGGGTGTCCTCGTCGTCGTCCGGGGTGTGCAGCTCGGGTCTGCGGGCCACGAAGTCCCGCACCTCCACGCGCAGTCCGGCGGGCGCCACGACCGCCGTGAGCACGGCGTCGTCGTCGGTGTGCACCAGTGCGTTGGTGACCAGTTCGCTGGTGAGCAGTTCGGCGATCTCCGAGCGGCCCGGCTTGCCCCAGTGCCGCAGCAGTTCGCGCAGTTCCCGCCGCGCCTCGGGCACGGCCCGCAAATCCGCCCGCCCCAGTCTGCGCCGCAGCCGCCGCGCGTGTTCCGTGATGGTGTTCGATCCTTCCCCCACGGTCTCCCCCGTGTCGTCCCCCGTCCGAGCCGAGGAGGCCCCGACGGTCCCGGGACCGCCTCCTCGCGCCTGCCTTCTCATGACCCCCGCCCACACGCCGCTGGTCCTCGTCCCTCCTGGTCGAACACGTTCACGGGGGATGCTTGCCCAACGGGCTCACGGACAGTCCTCGTCCCGGCCCGATGACCGGCGGTTCGGCCACGGCCACGGACCGACGCACCGGGACGTACCGGACCGCGGGACCCCTGCGCGGGGCCCCCGGCAGGCCGTCCGGCGCCACTGACGCCCCGTGACCGCCGGGCAGATGCGCCCGGCACGAGCGGTCGGCACACGGTCACGCCCCGTGAAACTGGCCGAAAACCGCTCCCTCTTCGGGGTCAGGGCCGCGGCATGTTCCGCAGGTTCGAGCGGGCCATCTGGAGCATGCGGCCCACCCCGCCGTCCAGCACGATCTTGGAGGCGGACAGCGCGAAGCCGGTGACCATCTCGGCGCTGATCCGCGGCGGGATGGACAGCGCGTTGGGGTCGGTGACGACGTCCACCAGCGCGGGCCCCTTGTGCCGGAAGGCGTCCTTGAGCGCCCCGGCGAGCTGTTTGGGCTTCTCCACCCGGATCCCCAGGGCGCCGCAGGCGCGCGCGACGGCGGCGAAGTCGGGGTTGGTGTTCGCGGTGCCGTACGAGGGCAGCCCGGAGACCATCATCTCCAACTCGACCATCCCGAGGGAGGAGTTGTTGAACAGGACGACCTTCACCGGCAGGTCGTACTGCACCAGGGTCAGGAAGTCGCCCATGAGCATGGCGAAGCCGCCGTCGCCGGACATCGACACCACCTGCCGCCGGCGGTCGGTGAACTGGGCGCCGATCGCCATGGGCAGCGCGTTGGCCATCGAGCCGTGCGAGAACGAACCGATGATGCGGCGGCGGCCGTTGGGTGAGATGTAGCGGGCCGCCCAGACGTTGCACATCCCGGTGTCCACGGTGAACACGGCGTCGTCGTCGGCGACGTCGTCGAGGACGGCGGCCACGTACTCGGGGTGGATCGGCACGTGCTTGTCGACCTTGCGGGTGTACGCCTTGACCACGCCCTCCAGCACGTCGGCGTGCTTCTTCAGCATCCGGTCCAGGAAGCGCCGGTCGGTCTTCTCCTTCACCCGCGGGATCAGGCAGCGCAGCGTCTCGCGCACGTCTCCCCACACGGCCAGGTCGAGCCGGGAGCGGCGGCCGAGGACCTGGGGCCGCACGTCGATCTGGGCGATCCGCACGTCGTCGGGCAGGAAGGCGTTGTACGGGAAGTCGGTGCCGAGCAGGATCAGCAGGTCGCACTCGTGGGTGGCCTCGTAGGCGGCGCCGTAGCCGAGCAGCCCGCTCATCCCTACATCGAAAGGATTGTCGTACTGGATGAACTCCTTGCCGCGCAGGGCGTGCCCCACCGGGGACTTGATCCGCCCGGCGAACTCCATGACCTCGGCGTGCGCGCCGGCCGTGCCGCTGCCGCAGAACAGGGTGACCCTGCCGGCCGTGTCGATCATGTCCACGAGGGCGTCGATCTCGGCGTCGCCGGGCCGGACGGTGGGCCGGGAGGTGACGAGGGCGCTCTGCGCGGCCTTCTCCGGGGCGGGTTCGGCGGCGATGTCGCCGGGCAGCGCGACCACGCTGACGCCGGCCTGGCCGACCGCGTGCTGGATGGCGGTCTGCAGCAGCCGCGGCATCTGCTTCGGGCTGGAGATCAGCTCGCTGTAGTGACTGCACTCCTGGAAGAGCCGGTCGGGGTGGGTCTCCTGGAAGTAGCCGAGGCCGATCTCACTGGACGGGATGTGCGAGGCGAGGGCGAGCACCGGGGCCATGGAGCGGTGGGCGTCGTACAGGCCGTTGATGAGGTGCAGGTTGCCGGGGCCGCAGGAGCCGGCGCAGGCGGCCAGCCGCCCGGTGACCTGGGCTTCGGCGCCGGCCGCGAAGGCGGCCGTCTCCTCGTGGCGGACGTGGATCCAGTCGATGGCGGCGTTGCGCCGGACGGCGTCCACGATCGGGTTGAGGCTGTCGCCGACGACACCGTAGAGGCGGCGGACACCGGCACGGACGAGGATGTCGACGAACTGCTCGGCTACGTTCTGTTTGGCCATGCACCCATGGATGCACAGGGACGGCGGTTACGCCTCCCACACGGCCGCCGCCGTACGGTCGTCGGCGTAGCCCTTCACCCGCACCTGGGCGTCGGCGAGGAAGGCGGCGAGGCCGGGCGCACCGCGGCCGGACCAGCGTCGGGCCAGGTAGCCGCAGAGGGCGGCCTCGCCGCGCAGCGGATCGGCGAGGCCCGCCGTGCACATCACCAGGACGTCACTCCGGCGGGCTACCGAGGCCCGGAACCGGAACGGCTCACGAGGCGGCTGCGGGGCCGGCTCGTACGGGCTCGGCGGGGTCGGGATGCCGAGGTCCATGGTGAGCCGGTCGCCCTCGGGGGTCTCCGCCGGCGGCGACCCGAAGCCGACCACGGGCGGACCCGGTGCCTCCTCAGGGGCCACGCGCGGCTCGATGTCCTGCCACTCGCCGTCCCGCAGCCGGAACAGGCCGCCGTCGCCGACGCCGAAGAACACCCGTGTGCGGCAGTCCGGGTCGGCCGGCAGCAGCAGGCAGCGCAGGGAAGCCGTGTACTCCTCCGGGTCGACGCCCTGCTCGGCGGCGCTCGCGCGGAGCCGGCCGAGGGTGCGGTCGGTCAGCCGGTGCAGGCCCGCCTTCAGGTCGGCGCGCCGGGCCGTCCGGATGTCCTCGGCCAGCCGCTGATGGCTGCGGCCCACCGCCTGCCCGATCCACCGGCACGCCTCGGCCGCCGCCAGATGCGCGCCCGGCCGGGCCCGTGCGCCGGTCGCCATCGCGACGAGCACCAGCGCGCGCTCCCCGGTGCCGAAGCGCGCGGTGAGCAGCGCGTCACGGCGCGGCTCGCCCCGGTACCGCGCCGAGTCCCCGCGCAACGACACGGCCCGCAACGTGCACGCCCCGTACCGGGCGCCGTCCAGCACGGTGTCGGCGACCAACTCCCCCAGCTCCTCCGGATCGGC
>NZ_JBLEBI010000133.1:0-19515 GCF_047340315.1 Streptomyces sp. AF1A | reverse complement strand
GCTGGCTGTTCAGCCACAACGGGGCCGTGGCGGGCTGGCCGGACGCGGCGGCGCCCCTGGTGTCCGAACTGCCCCCGGTCGACCTGCTGTCGCTGCCCGCGCGGAACGACTCGGCGTTCGTCTGGGCGCTCGTCCTGCACCGGCTGCGCTCCGGCGACGATCCGGACCGGGCCCTCGCCGAGACGGTTGGCGCGTTCGCGCGGGCGGCCCCCGCCTCCCGGCTCAACCTGCTGCTGACGGACGGCGCCACGATCACCGCGACCGCCTGGGGCGACACCCTCTGGTACCGCACCGAGCCCGGCCGCGGCACGGTCGTCGCCTCCGAGCCGTACGACGACGACCCGCTCTGGCAGGAGGTTCCCGACCGCACCGTGCTCACCGCGAGCCGCGCCGGCGTGCTGCTCGCCCCGCTGGAGGACCCGGCGGCCTCCCCCGCTCTCGGCTCCGCTCGAGCGGAGGCACCCCCATCCCCGAAGGAGCCCTGCACGTGAGTCCTCTGCGCGTGACCCGCACCCTGCCCGAGGACGCGACGGACGCCGCGCTGCGCGCCGACGTCCGGCGCGGCCTGACCGCCCGCCCGAAGTGGCTGCCGCCGAAGTGGTTCTACGACGCCCGCGGCAGCGAGCTGTTCGAGCGGATCACCGAGCTGCCCGAGTACTACCCCACCCGCGCCGAGCGGGAGATCCTCGCCGCGCGGTCCGGCGAGATCGCCGCCGCGAGCGGTGCCCGGACGCTGGTCGAGCTGGGCTCGGGCTCCTCGGAGAAGACCCGCTATCTGATCGACGCGCTCACCTCGCTGGCCGTGTACGTGCCGGTCGACGTCAGCGAGAGCGCCCTCACCCGGGCCGGGCGCGCCCTCATCGAGGACCGCCCGGACCTGGAGGTGCACGCGCTGATCGCCGACTTCACCGCCCCGCTCGCCCTGCCCGCCACGCCGGGCCCCCGGTTGGTCGCCTTCCTCGGGGGCACGATCGGCAACCTGCTGCCCGCCGAACGTGCCGCCTTCCTGGCCTCGGTGCGCGCCCTGCTCGCTCCCGGCGACAGCCTGCTGCTGGGCACCGACCTCGTCAAGGACGAGCGGGTGCTGGTCCGGGCGTACGACGACGCGGCCGGGGTGACGGCCGCGTTCAACAAGAACGTGCTGTCCGTCATCGACCGCGAGCTCGGCGCCGACTTCGATCCGGACGCCTTCGACCACGTGGCGCTGTGGGACGCCCGGCAGGAGTGGATCGAGATGCGGCTGCGCTCGCGGACCGCGCAGACCGTGAAGGTGCCCGCGCTGGATCTCGCGGTGGACTTCGCCGCGGGCGAGGAGCTGCGCACCGAGGTGTCGGCGAAGTTCCGCAGGGAGGGGGTGACCCGCGAACTGGCCGTCGCCGGGCTGGAGTTGACCCACTGGTGGACGGACGCACAGGGCCGTTTCGCGCTGTCGCTGAGCGTGGCGCGGTGAGTCACAGGTCCGGAGTCAGTTCCTCGGTGAGCCTCCGGGAGGCGCGGCGGGCCTCCGTCGCCGGGTCGGCTCCGGTCAGCACCCTGGTCATGTACTGCTTGATCGGGTTGTCGGCCTCGACGTCGGCCCACTGAGGCGTGTTGGGGGTCGCCCGGCCGTGCGCCGCGCCCGCGGCCATGGCGGCGACCCCCGGCTCGCCCGCGACCGCGCCGGCCAGAGTGGTCTTGTTGGGCACGTAGTTCATGGTGCGGGCGAGTTCGGTGTCCCACTTGGCGCCGGTGAGCGCGCCGACGACGGCGGTCGCGGCGAACTGGTCCTTGGTGTGCTCCGCCACGACCAGGTCGGAGCCGCCGGTGAACACGGCGCCGGGCCGGGCCGCGGTCCTGCCGGGCACCGGGAAGAAGCCGATCTCGCCCTTCAGCGCCGGGTTCTGCTGCACGATCGCCCGGGCGAGGCCGGGGACGGCGACGATCTGCGCCACCTTGCCGCGCGCGAACACCCCCGCCTGCGGCGGGTGTTCCTCGTCGGCGTCCTTCGGCCCGGCACCCAGCGCCTGCAGCCGCCGGTAGAAGTCCATGCCGCGCAGCGCGGCCGGCGTGTCCAGGGTGCCCTTCCAGTGGTAGTCGCCCTCCTGGACGGCGAGTTCGCCGCCCTCGTCCCAGATGAAGCCGGACAGGGTGTACCAGTCCTGCCCGGCGAGGTAGATGCCCTGGTTGCCGCCGGAGTCGAGCTTCTCGGTGTCGGCGAGCCACTCGTCGCGCGTCCTCGGCGGGCGGGTGATGCCGGCCTGCCGGAACAGGTCCTTGCGGTAGATGACCACCCGGTTGGCCGCGTACCACGGGATGCCGAACTGCTGGTTGTTCTCCTTGCCGGGCTCGGCGAGGCCGGGCAGCCACGTGTCCTTGCCCCAGTCGCGCAGCGACTCCAGGGTCAGGTCGGCGAGGCGGCCGCCGTCCGCGTACAGGGGCACCTGGGTGTTGCCGACCTCGATGACGTCCGGCCCGTTGCCGGAGTCGTCGTCGAGCGCCTTGCGCACCTTGTCGACGATGCCGGTCCACTCCTGGATGCGGATGTCCAGGCGCAGGTCCTTGTGGGTGTGTTCGAAGTCGGCGGTGAAGCGCCGGAGGAAGTCCTGGGAGGCGCTGTCCTTCATCAGCCACACGGTGACGGTCTTGCGCCCGTGCCCGCCGGGGAGCATCCCGCAGGCGCTGACGAGGGAACCTGTGACGCAGATGAGGGCGAGCAGGCGACGTCTCACGAGGGGTCCTGTTCTGTCTGGCAGGGCGGTGCGGACAGGGGTGGGGGCCCGACGTGGGGGGACGAGCACGGGTGCTCGCACGGGTGTTCTGATTTTGGTATGGACCAATGCCGGGGTCAAGGCCTGCCCCGGGTACGGGCCGACGCCGTGCGGGACCGGCCGGGATACGGCACGGTGGAGTACGGCGTGACGCACGGCGTTAAGGAGCCCCCCGATGACAGACCACACCTACCGGGTCACCGAGATCGTCGGCACCTCGCACGAGGGCCTCGACCAGGCCATCCGCAACGGCATCGCCCGCGCCGACCAGACGCTGCGCAACCTCGACTGGTTCGAGGTCACGCAGGTCCGCGGCCAGATCGAGAACGGGCGGATCGAGCACTACCAGGTGGGCCTGAAGGTGGGCTTCCGCCTCGAGGACGGCGACTGAGCGCCCGCGCCCTCCGGCGCCCGTCCGGGCGCCCTCAGGTGCCCCCCTCGCGCTCCTGAGCCTCCTCCAGTGCCGCGGACTTCGCGGCCCAGCGGGCCCGTACGACGGTGAAACCGGCGCGCTCGGCGTCGTCGCACACCAGCTCGTCGTCGTCCACCAGGACCCGCACCTCGCGGCCCCGGGCGAGCCGGCGCAGGATCTCCAGCTTGGTGAAGCGGGCGGGCCTGCGGTCGGCGCTGCCGCGCATGTACACGCGCCCCTCGGGCAGTCCATGGGCCGCGAGCCAGTCCAGGGTGTCCTGTCGGCACCGCTCCGGGCGGCCGGTGAGATACACGACCTCGCAGCCGCCGGCGCTCTCGCCGGCCAGCGCGACGCCCTCGGCGAGCGGCGGATCCTGCGGCGCCGCCGCGAAGAACGCGTCCCACTGCTTCGGCCGCGTCCGAAGGAAGTGCTGCCGGTGCGCGGTGTCCGCCAGGGTGTTGTCCAGGTCGAACACGGCGAGCGGGAGTCTGCTGCTGTCCGTCACACCGGAAACCCTAGCCAGTGAACGGGCGGCCACCCCCCTGCCGCACGATCACGACCGGACGGCTCCCATGCTGCGACACGTGCCCGCTGACGGAGTCGAGCGGGGCGCGGGTGCAGCCGCCCCTGCCCCGGCTGCCGACGACCAGGACGCCGGCCCCGCCGTCCACGCTGCGGGAGCCGTCGCCGCACCGCCGGAGACGGGCATCCGGCGGAATGACGGACGCCTCCGCGCGCCGTCCGTGGCCGCGGCGCCCACCGGCCGCCGCCCGCGGCTCTCGGCGCCCGTGCGGCGGGGTGTCCCCCGTGGCAGGTTGGATACAGCAGCACTGTGCGGAGAGGGCGACGATCATGCGAGCTCACCTCGGCGACCAACTCGTGGTCGAGAGTCCGGCGACCGGCGCCGCCAAGCGCGACGGCGAGATCATCGGACTCCACCACGAGGACGGGACACCCCCCTACGACGTGCGCTGGTCGGACACGGACGAAGTCACGCTCGTGTTCCCCGGGCCCGACGCGCACATCCGCCATCTCGAACACGGCGGTGCGCAAGCCCCGTGCGAGGCCGACCCCGGCGACATCGGCCGGCGCGTCGCCGCCGAACGCCACCGGCAGGGGCTCAGCCGGGAGGAAGTGGCCGGCCGCGCCCGGATGTCCCCCGGATACCTGGCCTACCTGGAGGAGAGCCCGGCCGACCCGACCCTCGCGACGCTCATCAGGCTGGCGGACGCGCTCGGCACCACGGTGGCCGCCCTGCGCGGCGGAGGCGCCGATCAGCCGCCCGGTCAGGGCCGGGCGATGATGCACCCGCGCCTGCGGGACCTGAGCCCGCAGGAGTGCCGCACACTGCTGTCCACGCACGGCGTGGGGCGCGTCGCGGTGTCGGCGCCCGACGGCCGCCCGGCGGTCGTACCGGTCAACTACGACGTCGTGGACGACGCCATCGTCTTCCGCACCGCACCCCACTCCGTGCCCGCGGAGGCCGCGGAGACCGAGGTCGCCTTCGAGGTCGACCACCTGGACGAGGCCCTGAGCCAGGGCTGGAGCGTGCTCGCCGTGGGCCCCGCGCACGTGGTGACGGAGCCCGAGGCCGTGCGCACGCTCGCCCGGCGCGCGCACACCACGCCCTGGGCGGGCGGCGAGCGCGACATGTGGGTGTCGATCCGGCCCACGACCATCACCGGCCGCCGGATCGCTCCGGACGATCAGTAGCCGGCCGTGCTGCGGCGCGCCCGGGGCACGGGGGCGCACGGCAGCCGGCTGCCGCCGTGGCGGCCGCCGGCTGCACAGGGTCTCCGGTCAGCGCAGGAACTGACGGAGCACGCCGGCCGATATGGCGTTGAGCTCCTTGGTGAGGCCGGTCTGCGCGCGCAGGGCCTCCCCGGCCCAGTCGGTGCCGGCCTGTGAGGCCTGCTCCTGGACCCGCACCGCCGCGGTCACCGACTTCTCGACGGCGTCGACGACGGCGAGGCCGGTCTGCCGCACGGCGTGACGGTATGTGTCCTGGAAGTCCGTCAGGTCGCGGACCGCCGAGTCGAACCCGGCGCCGTACTCTTCTGCTCGCATGCCCATGAACTGTCTCCTGTCGAATGGGAACTGTTGGATGACCCGGCCCGCGCGGGCCGCGCGGGCCGGGAGTCTGCGGTCACATGTCGAGGCCTCCGTTGACCCCCCAGACCTGCCCGGTGATGTAGCCGGAGGCGTCGTCGGCCAGGAAGCGCGCCAGCCGGGCCACCTCCTCGGGACGGCCGAGCCGCCCCAGCGGGACCTGGCCGACGATGCGGTCGAGCACCTTGGCCGGGATGTGCTCCAGCATCTCGGTCGCGATGAAGCCGGGGGTGATGGCGTTGACCGTGATGCCCGGCCCGCACGGGTCCTGCCGTCCGGTCTTGGCCAGCTGGAAGGCCGCCTCCCGGGCGAGGGTCTTGGTGAGGCCGAACAGGCCGGACTTGGTGGCCGCGTAGTTGGCCTGGCCGATGTTGCCCGTCTCGCCGATCACCGAGGAGATCATCACGATGCGGCCCGAGCCCTGCTCGACCATGCGGCCGAGTGCCGCCTGCGCCAGGTAGAAGGGACCGGAGAGGTTGACGTCCAGCACCTGCTGCCAGTCGGCCTCGGTCATCCGGGCCACCGTGCGGTCGATGGTGATGCCGGCGTTGTTCACCAGGATGTCGATCCGGCCGTGGCGCTCGACGACCTCCTCGACCAGGCGGCGGCAGTCCGCCGCGGAGGCGACGTCGGCCTGGTGGGCGCTGACCTGCTCGCGCTCCGCCCCGAACTCGCTGCGGCACTGGTCCAGGAAGTCGCTCGCGCGGCGGGTGTTGCCGGCGTAGGCGGCGGCGACCGTGGCTCCCGCGCCGGCCAGGCTGCGGCTGATGGCGGCGCCGATGCCGCGGGTGCCGCCGGTGACGAGCGCGACCCGGTCCCGCAGGCTCCGGTCGGCGGGGGCGGTGGTGAAGGGGGCGGTGATGGTCACGAGATGCTCCTTGCGGGGGTGGTGGCCGAGCGGGCGGCGAGCCAGCCGGCGATATCGGGCCAGATGCGGTCCCGGGCCTTGGAACCGGCCATGAGGCCGATGTGCCCGCCCGGGCGGTCGAAGTGGGTGACGTCGGCGGAGCCGACGCGGTCGAGGAAGGGGACGGTGCCGTCGCGCGGCGCGATGTGGTCGCCGGCCGCGGTCACCACGAGGACGGCGGCGTCGATCGCGGCGGGGTCCACCCGCCTGCCGCGCAGCCGGAGGGTGCCGGCCGCGAAGCGGTTCTCCTGGTAAAGCCAGGTGATCCACTCCCGGTAGGCGCGGGCCGGGAACGGCGGGTTGTCGCCGACCCACCGCGCCATCGACTGGAAGGCCTCCCGGTCGACGGTGCCCTGCTCCACCTGGTCCCACAGCCTGCGGTAGGTGGTCACGTAGTTGCCGACCGGCTTGAGCATCCTGTTCGCCCAGTCGATCGCGTGGCCGGGGACGACCCGCAGGTCCGCGAGGGTGGTCACGTCGTAGGTGTCGGCCGTGACCCAGCGCCGGTACACGCTGCCCTCGGTGTCGAACGGCATGGTCAGCAGGACGGTGTTGGCCACCGGGCCGCCGGGGTGCAGCGCCGCGTACATGGCGGTGAACGCCGCGCCCATGCACCAGCCGACCAGGGACACCCGGTCGCCGCCGGAGCTGCGCAGCACCCGGCGCACGGTCCAGTGCAGCTGGTCGCACACGTAGTGCTCCACGCCCCGGTCGGCGTCCTCCTCGTCGGGGACGCCCCAGTCGAGCAGGTAGACGTCGAACCCCTCGGCGAGCAGGAACTCCACGAAGGAGTTGCCCGGCCTGAGGTCGAACACGTCCGGCCGGTTGATCAGCGCGAACACCAGCAGCACCGGGACGGGGTGGCGGCGCCGGTCGCTGCGGTAGCGGTAGAGCGTCGTCGTGCGGTGGGTCCAGACGACGTCGCGGGGAGTGGCCGCGACGTTCGCCTCGTCCGCGGTCAGGACCAGGTGGGCGGTCTCGGCCATCACCCTGGCCGGGCGAAGGAGGTGATGGTCCGTCATGACGCCTCCTCCGCACCGGCCGGCCGGTCGGCCAGCTCGTCGCGCAGGTCCTCGACCTCCTGCAGTACGCGCTCCAACTTGTCCTCCGTGCGGGCGAGTTGGCGGCCGAGCCGGGTCACGTCGGCCCGGCCCGCCAGCCGCATGTTGCGCAGCATCAGGTCGCAGGTCTCGCCGCTGATGCGGGTCAGGGCGGCGACGTTGCCCGCGGTCAGGCCCAGCAGCTCGGCGAAGGCGCTGCCCGAGACGAACTGCTCGGTGGCCTCGGCGGCCTGCTGCTCCATGGCCTCGTACCAGCCTCGGAAGGGCCCCTGGGACCAGGCGCCGAACGGGTTCCCGGCGGTCATCACACCTCTCCCTCACGCTCGAACAGTGCGGCGATGCCCTGGCCGCCGCCGATGCACATGGACACCACGGCGTACCGGCCGCCGATGCGGCGCAGTTCGTGCAGGGCCTTGACGGTGAGGACGGCGCCGGTGGCGCCGACCGGGTGGCCGAGGCCGATGCCGCTGCCGTTGGGGTTGGTGCGCTCCGGCGGCAGGCCCAGCTCGCGCGCGACGGCCAGGGCCTGGGCGGCGAACGCCTCGTTGACCTCGTAGACGTCGATGTCGTCGACCTTCAGACCGGTGTCCTCCAGCAGGCGGCTGATCGCCGGGGAGGGCCCGATGCCCATGCAGGCGGGCTCGACCCCGACGTGGCGGTAGGCCACCAGGCGCGCCAGCGGCACCAGACCGCGCTCCTCGGCGACGGCCGCATCCGCCAGGACGACGGCCGCGGCGGCGTCGTTGATGCCTGAGGCGTTGCCGGCGGTGACCGTGCCGCCGGGCCGGAAGGCCGGGCGCAGCTTGGTGAGGTCGGCCTCGGTGATGCCGGGCCGCGTGTGCTCGTCGGTGGCGACCCGGACCGTGCCCTTGCGTGAGGGGATCTCCACCGGGACGATCTGCTCGGTGAAGCGGCCCTCGGCGGTCGCGGTGGCGGCCCGGTGGTGGCTGGTGAGCGCCAGTTGGTCCTGGTCCTCGCGGGAGACCTCCCAGCGCTCGGCGACGTTCTCCGCGGTGATGCCCATGTGGACGCCGTCGAAGGGGTCGGTGAGCGCCGCGACCATGGCGTCCAGCATCCGGCCGTCGCCCATCCGGGCGCCCCAGCGGGCCTGCGGCACCCAGTAGGGGCCGCGGCTCATGGCCTCGGCGCCGCCGCCCACGGCCACCTGGCAGTCGCCGAGCGCGATGCTCTGCGCGGCCGAGACGACGGCCTGCAGGCCGCTGCCGCACAGCCGGTTGACGTTCATCGCCGGGACCGTGACCGGCAGTCCGGCCTGCACGGTGGCCACCCGGGCGAGGTAGAGGTCGCGGGGCTCGGTGTTGATGACGTGGCCGAAGACCACCTGCCCGGTGTCCTCGGGGTCGACGCCGCTGCGCCGCAGCGCCTCGCGGGTGACCAGGGTGGCCAGGTCGGCCGGGGGGACGTCGGCGAGCGCGCCGCCGAACTTGCCGATGGGGGTGCGGACGCCGCTCAGGACGACGACGCTGTGCTCGGTGTGCTGCTGCATGGGGATGATGTCTCTCTTCTGTGGGGGGTCAGTGGGCGGGGTGGGCCACGGCGGCGGTGAGGGCGTCCATCACGGCGGGTTCGCCGAGCGTCGTCACGTCGCCGGTAGGCCGGCCGGTGACCAGGTCGCGCAGCAGGCGGCGCATGATCTTCCCGGAGCGCGTCTTGGGCAGGGCCTCGGTCCAGACCACCCTCTTGGGGCGGGCCAGCTTGCCGATGCGGACCGAGATGTGCTCGCGCAGCTCGGCCTCCAGCGCCGCGTCGCCCGCCCGCCCGTCGGCCGGCGTCACGAAGGCCACCACGGCCTGTCCGGTGAGCTCGTCGGGTACGGCGACCACGGCCGCGTCGGCGACGGCGGGGTGCGCGGCGATGGCGGACTCCATCTCGGCGGTGGACAGCCGGTGGCCGGAGACGTTGATGACGTCGTCGGTGCGTCCGAGGATCCAGAAGTGCCCGTCCTCGTCCAGCCGGGCGGCGTCGCCCACCACGTAGGTCTCCTTGCCGAAGCGGGAGAAGTACGTGCTGAGGTAGCGCTCGTCGTCGCCGTGCAGGGTGCGGAGCATGCTGGGCCACGGCTGGGTGAGGGTCAGCAGCCCGGTCCCGTTGGTGACCGGGGTGCCGTCGGCGTCGAGGAGTGCGGCGGACACGCCCGGCAGCGGGCGGGCGGCCGATCCCGGCTTGGCGGTGGTACCCGGCAGCGGCGCGATCATGATGCTGCCGGTCTCGGTCTGCCACCAGGTGTCCACGACGGGGCAGCGGCCGCCGCCGATGACCCGGTGGTACCAGTGCCAGGCCGTGGGGTTGATCGGCTCGCCCACGCTGCCCAGCAGCCGCAGGGAGGACAGGTCGTGGCGGCCCGGCAGCTCCTCGCCCCAGCTCATGGCGGCGCGGATGGCGGTGGGCGCGGTGTACAGCTGGGTGACGCCGTAGCGCTCCACCAGCTCCCACCAGATGCCCTTGTGCGGGTGGTCGGGCGCCCCCTCGAACAGCACCGAGGTGACGCCGTTGGCCAGCGGGCCGTAGACCAGGTAGCTGTGCCCGGTGATCCAGCCGATGTCGGCGGTGCAGAACCAGACGTCGTGGTCCGGATCCAGGTCGAAGACGAGCCGGTGGGTGTAGGTGACGCCGGTCAGGTAGCCGCCGGTGGTGTGGACGATGCCCTTGGGCGCCGCGGTGGAGCCCGAGGAGTACAGCAGGAACAGCGGGTGCTCGGCGGGCAGCGGCACGGCGGGGCAGTCCGGGCCGGCCGCGGCGCACAGGTCGCCGTACCAGCTGTCGCGGCCGGGCCGCATCGGGCACGGCGCCCCGGTGGCGCCGACGACCACGACGTGCTCCAGGCCGGGCAGGGTCTCCAGGGTCTCGTCCAGGGCCTGCTTCACCGCGGTGACGCGGCCCTTGCGGCGTGCGCCGTCGACGGTGACCAGGACGCGGGCCCCGCAGGCCGCCATCCGCTCGCCGACCGCCTGCGGCGCGAACCCGCCGAAGACCACGTTGTGGACGGCGCCGATCCGGGCGCAGGCGAGCATCGCCACGACGGCCTCGGGGATCATCGGCAGGTGGATGCCGACCACGTCGCCGGCGGTGACGCCGAGCCCCTTGAGCGCGTTCGCGAACCGCTGCACCTCATCGAGCAGCCCCGCATACGTGATCGTGCGGGTCTCGCCCTCCTCGCCGTGCCAGTGGTAGGCGACGCGGTCGCCGAGTCCGGCGGCCACATGGCGGTCCAGGCAGTTGGCGGAGGCGTTCAGGGTGCCGTCGGGGAACCAGCGGTGGAAGGGGGCCTCGGTGTCGTCCAGGACGGTGGTGAACGGCTTGTCCCAGGCCAGGTGGCGGGCCTGCTCCGCCCAGAAGCCGAGCCGGTCGGCGGCGGCCCGGGCGTAGAGGGCCTCGGCGTCCACCGGGTGCCGGGCGGCGAAGGAGCGCGGCACGGTGGAGGGACCGGCGGTCGTCAGGTGGTCGCTGTGCGGGTGCGGCGTGCGGTCCGTCACGGTGGTGCTCCTCGTGTCCGTGGGGGTCATGCGTGGGGGTTGATCCGTGGGGGTGCGGCTCCGCCGGTGCGGTTCTGTCCGGCCCTCGGCGGAATGCCTGGTTACGACCCTGCGCTCGCCGTCGCCGGGACGGAAAGGGCGCTGCGACGGGCCGCGTGCCGGACGCGACGAGCGGTGCGCGCGGCACGACGAGCGGTCGCGCGGCCGGTGAACGGCAGGGCGGCCCGAGGGGTCGTACGGTGAGTACGTGATCGGTGTCCACCCGCCCGGGATCAGGCATCGGCGGGGTCCGCTCGGGGCCGGCGGCGCCGACGTGGCCGCCGTGCTGCGGTCCGCCCGGGAGATGGCCGACGAGTTCGCCGGCGGCCTCACCCCGCAGGCGGCCGACCGGGTCGCCCGCAGGGCCCGCAAGCTGCTGGACGCCGCCGGGGTCGTCCTGTGCGACCTGTCCGGCCCGCTGGGCGCGGCCGGGAAGGTGCGCGAGGACGCGGGCGCGCTCGCGGACCGGGCCCTCACCGACGGCCGCCCGGTGCGGGGTGCCGGCGCCGTCGCCGCGCCGCTGCTCACCGGCGCCGAACCCACGGGGGCGCTGGTGGTGGCCGGTGACGAGATCGCGGCCGATCAGGTGGAGGCGCTCGCGGACTGGCTCGGCGAGGCCCTGGAGCGGGCCGTGCTGGGTCTCGCCCGGGAGGAGCTGGCGCTGGCGGAGCTGAGCCGGCTGCGCGCCCAGATCTCGCCGCACTTCCTGTACAACGCGCTGTCCGCGATCGCGTCCCTGGTGCGTTCCGACCCGGAGCGGGCGCGGGACCTGCTGGTGGAGTTCTCCGAGCTGGCCCGTTACGCGTTCTCCGGTCGCGGGCAGTTCACCACCGTCGCCGAGGAGTTCCGCGCCATCGAGGTGTACCTGCAGCTCGAACGGGCCCGCTTCGGCTCCCGCCTGTGCACCTCGGTGCGGGTCGCCCCCGAGGTGCTGCCGGTGACACTGCCGTTCCTCACCCTGCAGCCGCTGGTGGAGAACGCGATCCGGCACGGCATCGAACCGCGGCGGGGCGGCGGGACGGTGAGCGTGACCGGCGCCGCCGTGGGCCCCGACTGCACCATCACGGTCGAGGACGACGGCGCGGGCATGGACCCGGAGCTGGCCGAGGCGGTGCTGGCCGGGCGGGGCGAGCGCTCGGGGATCGGTCTCGCCAACGTCGACCAGCGGCTGCGCACCCTGTACGGCCCGGAGTACGGGCTGGTGGTGGAGACCGCGCCCGGCGCGGGTACCCGGATCACCTTCCGGGTTCCGTTGTCCGCACCCGGGATGGCGACGAGATGACCGAGGAACTGTCGGTGCTGGTCGTCGAGGACGAGCCGCTCAGCCTCGACGAGCTGGTGCACCTGCTGAACGGCGTGGCCGGCGTGGGCCGTGTGGCCGCCGCCCCCGACGCGGTGTCCGCGCTCAAGCTGCTGCGGGGCCGCGAGTTCGACGCCGCGTTCCTCGACATCGGCATGCCCGGACTGGACGGCATGGAGCTGGCCGCGGTGCTCTCCCGGCTGGCGCGGCCGCCCGCCGTCGTCTTCGTCACCGCCTCCCAGGCGCACGCGGTCGACGCGTTCGGGATCGGGGCCGTGGACTACCTGCTCAAGCCCGCCTCCGCCGGGCGGGTGCGGCGGGCGCTCGACCGGGTCCACCGGGCCCGCGCCGCCGTCGTGCCCCCGGCCGCGGCGCCGCCCGAACCGGCCGGTGACCTGGCCGTGCTGAAGGTCGAGTCCGGGGGCCGTACCCGCTATGTCCGCCGGGACCAGGTGCGGTTCGTGGAGGCGCACGGCGACCATGTGCGGCTGGACACCCGGGACGGGCGGTTCCTGGTCCGCATGACGCTGTCCACGCTCGAACGCAGCTGGTCCCGGGCCGGGTTCGTGCGGGTGCACCGGGGCTACCTGGTCGCCCTGCGGGCCGTCGAGGACCTGCGCACGGACGCCGTGGGCCAGTTGGTCGCGCACACGGCCGGCGGTGACGTCCCGGTCAGCCGTCGCCATGCCCGGCAGCTGAAGGAGGCGCTGTTCGCCGCGGCCCGGGCGGGCCGGGTCGGCGGGGCACGGCGATGAGCCGGCCGCGCCGCGTGGCGGTGGTGAGTCCGCAGACCCGGCTGGCGCTGGCCAGGCGCTCCGCCACCGGCCGGCAGCTGGTCCTGCCCCCGGACTTCGACGCGCGCGCCGCCCGGCGGGCCTATCTGCGCCAGCGCCGGCTGGCCGCTGCCACGGTGCTGGCGCTGGTCGCGCTGCTGCTGGCCCTGCCGCTGCTGATCGCCGTCGTGCCGCGGCTGGGCGCGGTCCGGGCGGCCGGCATCCCGCTGTCCTGGCTGCTGGTCGGCGTGTTCGTGTACCCGGTGCTGCTGCTCGCCGCGCTGGCCCTGCTGCGCCGTGCCGAGCGGGCGGAGCGGATGCGATGACCGTCGCGCTGATCTGCCTGGTCGCGCTGGCCGCGCTGGGGATCGGGATGTTCAGCGTGCGGGTGGTGCGCAGCACGGGCGACTTCCTGGTCGCCGCCCGCAGCGTGTCCCCGGCCCTGAACGGGGCCTCCATCGCGGGCGAGTACCTGTCGCTGGCCTCCTTCCTGGGCGTCGCCGGGCTGCTGCTGGCCAGCGGTGTGGGCGTGCTCTGGTTCCCGGTGGGGTTCACCGCCGGCTACCTGGTGCTGCTGGTCGCCGTCGCGGCGCCGCTGCGGCGCTCCGGCGCCTACACCGTGCCCGACTTCGTGGAGAACCGGCTCGGTTCGCCGCCCGTGCGCCGGCTGGCGGGCCTGGCGGTGCTGCTGATCGGCTGGACGTACCTGGTGCCGCAGTTCCAGGGCGCCGGCCGGATCCTGGACCGGTTCGCCGGTGTCCCGTACCCGGCGGCGGTGCTGCTCGCCGGGACCGTCGTGGCCGTCACCGTGGCCCTGGGCGGCATGCGCTCGGCCACGTACGTCCAGGCCTTCCAGTACGCCGTGAAGCTGTTCTTCCTGGCCGTGCCCGCGCTGGCGCTGATCATCGCGCTCGGTCCCGCCGGGCGGTCCGCGGCCGTCCACCCGGAGCGGGGCACCCACTTCCGGCACGCCACCACGGTCGAGTTCCACGCACCGGCGGTCCTGCAGGTGGGAGCCCCGGTCACCGTCACCGTCGACGGCCGCCCGGCCGGCTGGGCACCAGGGCGCCACGCCGTCGCGGACGGCTCGCGGGTGCGCTTCCCGCAAGGGGCCGCGGTGCCCCGGGCGCAGGGGGCCGTGGAGCTGGGCGGTACGGCCTGGCGCACGCCGCTGCTGCACCTGCCGGGCGGCACGCACCCCCTCTTCGAGACCTGGTCGCTGCTGCTGGCGACGGTCCTGGGCACGGTCGGCCTGCCGCACATCCTGGTACGGCTGCACACCAGCCCGAACGGCGTCGCGGCGCGCCGCGCGGTGGTGGTCACGCTGGCCCTGCTGGGCCTGTTCTACCTCACCCCGGCCGTGTACGGGCTGCTGGGCCGGACGGAGGTCCCGCAGCTGTATCTCACCGGGCCCACCGACACGGTGGCGCTGGTGCTGCCCGCGGCGGTGCTGGGTCCGCCGTGGGGCGCCGCGCTGTCGGCGCTGGTCGCGGCCGGCGCCTACGCGGCCTTCCTGGCCACCTCCTCCGGGCTGCTGCTGGTGGTGGCCGGCGGCATCGGCCACGACCTGCTCACCGGCTCGCTGCGCGACCTGCGGCTGACCGTCGTCGTGGGGGCCGCGGTGGGCGTGCTGCTGGCGCTGCCGGCGAGGTCCCTGGAGATCAGCGTGGTGGTCGGCTGGGCCTTCGCCATCTCCGCCTCCACCCTGTGCCCGCTGCTGCTCCTCGGCATCTGGTGGCGCGGGCTGACTGCGGCCGGTGCCGGTGCCGGACTGGTGGCCGGCGGGGTGTCGGCCACCGGCGCCGCGGTGGCCTCCGCCCTGGGCGCGGCCCCCGCGGGCTGGCCCGGCGCCCTCCTGCTGCAGCCCGCCGCCTGGTCGGTCCCGCTGGCCTTCGCCGTCATGGTCGTCGTCTCCCTGCTGGGCCGCCCTCCCGCGGGCGCCGAGGACCTCATGCTGGCCATGCACGTCCCCGAGTCGGCGGAGCCGCTACGACACGGACGCTGACCTCTACGAAGCACCGCCGCCTCCCCACCGGACCGGCCCCCCGCAGACGCCGACAACGTCACCCCGACCATCCACATCCCCGACCCGGCCGAGCCGCCACGACACGCACGCCGACGCCCACGGAGCACCGCCGTCCCTCCGGCGGCGGTGCTCGACCCGCGGCCGACCGTTCGTCGTGGCCGGGCGACCGTTCGTCGTACCCGGTGCGCCACCGGCCGGAGCGTCCTTGTCCGGGCGGTGCGGCGCCGCGCACCGTGGTCGTACCGGCACGTACGACGGAAGGCACTTCATGCACCTCCTCCTCATCGGACCGCCCGGCGTCGGCAAGGGCACCCAGGCCGCCCGGCTGCGGCAGGCACTGGGCGTCCCGCACCTGTCCACCGGGGACCTGCTGCGCCGCCATGTCGCGGAAGGGACCCCGCTCGGCGCCGCGGCCGCCGCGCACATGCGGCGCGGCGACCTCGTCCCGGACGGCCTGGTGACCGCGATGGCCCTGGACCGGATCCTCGGCCCGTCCAGCGCGTCCGGCGTGGTGCTGGACGGCTTCCCGCGCACCCTCGCGCAGGCCGAGGCCCTGGACACCGCGCTGACCGGCCACGGGCGACGGCTCGAAGCGGTGCTCCACCTGACCGCTCCCGAGCAGACGCTGCTGCGCCGCCTGACCGGCCGCCGCACCTGCGCCGGCTGCGGGGAGAGCTATCACCTGGACACCAGGAAGCCGCGGACCCCCGGGCGGTGCGACACCTGCGGGCAGCGCCTGGTCCAGCGCGGCGACGACACGGAGGAGACCGCCCGCGCGCGCCTGGCCGTCCACGCAGAGCAGAGCCGGCCGCTGCTCGCGCGCTACCGGCTCGCCGGTGTGCTGCACGAGGTCGACGGCAGCGCGGACGCCGACGACGTCACCCGGCGCCTGCTGGCCGTCCTCGCACCGCACCCCGTGAGGTGACGCGCGGGAATCACCCGCTCGTCAGGGCGTTGAACCGTGCGTGAGCAGCTCAGTGATCGCCCGGACCAGGTTCTCCGTCCTCGACCGCTCCCGGACCCGGGAGGGCCGCCCGCCCGCCGAGGCGCTGCGGGACACCGTGGCGCTGGCGCGGGAGACGGAGGCACTGGGCTACCACCGCTTCTGGGTCTCCGAGCACCACGGCGTACCCGGCGTCGCGGGGTCCGCGCCGACCGTGCTCGCCGCCGCCGTCGCCGCTGCCACCCGCACCATCCGGGTCGGCACCGGCGGGGTGATGCTGCCCAACCACCAGCCGCTGGTCGTGGCCGAGCAGTTCGGGGTGCTGGAGTCGCTGTTCCCCGGCCGGATCGACATGGGTCTCGGACGTTCCGTGGGCTTCACGGACGGGGTGCGCCGGGCGCTCGGCCGGGACAAGGGGGACGCCGAGGACTTCGCGGCCCAGCTCGGCGAACTGCTGGACTGGTTCGCGGGCACCTCGCCGACCGGGGTGCACGCCCGCCCCGCGGAGGGGCTCAGGGTGCCGCCGTTCGTGCTGGCCATGGGCGAGGGCGCGGCGATCGCGGCCCGCGCGGGCCTGCCGGTGGTCATCGGCGATCTCCGCAACGGGGAGAGGATGCTGCGCGGCATCGACCGGTACCGGTCGCTGTTCCGGCCCTCGGCCTGGGCGGCGGAGCCGTACGTCGTGATCTCGGGAACGATCGCGGTGGCCGGCACCGAGGAGGCGGCCCGGCGGCTGCTCGTCCCGGAGGCCTGGTCGATGGCGTACGCGCGCACCCACGGCACCTTCCCGCCGCTCGCCCCGGCCGAGGCGAGCGAAACCCGCGCGATGAGCGCGAAGGAGCGGGAGCTGTACGAGTCGGCTCTCGCCGGCCACCTCGCCGGCACCGCGGAGCAGGTCGCCCACGAACTGGAGACGGTGCTGAAGGAGACCGGCGCCGCCGAGGTGCTGGTCACCACCAGCACCCACGACCGCGCCGCCCTGCTGGACTCCTACCGGCGTCTCGCCGCGCTCTTCCTCCCCGGATCCTGACGGCCCGGGACACGGCCCGAGATGCGGATGCGGCCCGGGCCGGTGACCCTGGGAGGGCAAGCCTCAAGCGACGAGGAGGGCTGCGATGTCCTTCATGGACAAGATCAAGGGCATGCTCAAGGGCCATGAAGGCATGGCCGACAAGGGCATCGACAGGGGTGGCGACTACGTCGACAAGCGGACCGGCGACACATACCAGTCCCAGGTCGACACCGCGCAGGACAAGATGAGGGACGAGTTCGGCAGCCGGCGGGACCCGGGCAACCCTCCGCAGTCCTAGGGAACGGGCGGATGGAGTGGCCGCCCGATGCACAGCCCCCACGACCCGTACGTCCGTGTCCGCGGCGCCCGTGAGCACAATCTCAAAGGCGTCGACGTGGACGTCCCGCGCGACGTACTGGCCGTGTTCACCGGCGTGTCCGGCTCGGGGAAGTCGTCCCTGGCGTTCGGCACGATCTACGCCGAGGCCCAGCGGCGGTACTTCGAGTCGGTCGCGCCGTACGCCCGCCGGCTGATCCACCAGGTCGGAGCGCCGAGGGTCGGCGAGATCACCGGGCTGCCGCCCGCGGTGTCGCTGCAGCAGCGCCGCTCGGCCCCCACCTCCCGCTCCTCGGTGGGCACCGTCACCAACCTCTCCAACTCACTGCGCATGCTGTTCTCCCGCGCCGGGGAGTACCCGCCCGGCGCCCGGCGCCTGGACTCCGACTCCTTCTCGCCGAACACGGCGGCCGGCGCCTGCCCGGAGTGCCACGGCCTCGGCCAGGTGCACGACACCTCCGAGGAGCTGCTGGTCCCCGATCCCTCGCTGTCGATCCGCGAGGGCGCCATAGCCGCCTGGCCGGGCGCCTGGCAGGGCAAGAACCTGCGGGACATCCTCGACGCGCTCGGCCACGACGTGGACCGGCCCTGGCGCGAGCTGCCCGCCGATGAGCGGCGGTGGATCCTGTTCACGGACGAGCAGCCGGTCGTCACCGTGCACCCGGTCCGGGACGCCGACCGCATCCAGCGGCCGTACCAGGGCACGTACATGAGCGCCCGCCGGTATGTGCTGAAGACGTTCTCCGACACGAAGTCGCCGACCCTGCGGGCCAAGGCGGAGCGCTTCCTGACCAGCCGGCCGTGCCCGGTGTGCCGGGGCAGCCGGCTGCGGCCCGAGGCGCTGGCCGTGACCTTCGGCGGCCGGACCATCGCCGAGCTGGCCGCGCTGCCGGTGGCCGACCTGGCCGGGCTGCTGGACGGCGGCACGCCAACCGCCCGGGTCCTCACCGAGGACCTGAAGTCCCGGATCGCGCCCGTGGTCGAGCTGGGCCTCGGCTACCTCAGCCTGGACCGGGCCACCCCGACCCTGTCGGCGGGCGAGCTGCAACGGCTGCGGCTCGCCACGCAGTTGCGCTCCGGGCTGTTCGGCGTGGTGTACGTGCTGGACGAGCCGTCGGCCGGGCTGCACCCGGCGGACACCGAGGCCCTGCTGACCGTGCTGGACCGGTTGAAGGCGGCGGGCAACTCGGTGTTCGTGGTGGAGCACCACCTGGACGTGGTCCGCGGCGCCGACTGGCTGGTGGACGTGGGGCCGGGCGCGGGCGAGCACGGCGGGCGCGTGCTGTACAGCGGCCCGCCGGCCGAGCTGGCGTCGGTCCAGGAGTCGGCGACGGCCGCGTTCCTCTTCGACGAATCGCCCGGGCCGGCGCGTGAGGTCCGCGAGCCGCGCGGCTGGCTGACGGTCGGCCCGGTCACCCGGCACAACCTGCGGGAGGTGACGGCCGCGTTCCCCCTCGGTGCGTTCACCGCCGTCACCGGGGTCTCCGGCTCCGGGAAGTCCACGCTGATCGGGGAGTTCACGGAGGAGCCGGCGGGGGTCGGGCGGCTGGTCCGGGTCGACCAGAGGCCGATCGGGCGCACCCCGCGGTCCAACCTGGCGACCTACACCGGCCTGTTCGACGTCGTACGGAAGGTGTTCGCCGGGACGGACGCGGCGCGCACGCGCGGCTACGGCGTGGGGCGGTTCTCCTTCAACGTCGCCGGGGGCCGGTGCGAGACCTGCCAGGGCGAGGGGTTCGTCAGCGTCGAGCTGCTGTTCCTGCCGAGCACGTACGCGCCGTGCCCGGAGTGCGGCGGCGCCCGCTACAACCCCGAGACGCTCGAAGTGACGTACCGGGGGCGGAACATCGCCGAGGTGCTCGACCTGACGGTGGAGGCCGCGGCGGAGTTCTTCACGGACACCCCGGCCGCCGCCCGCAGCCTGGGCGCGCTGCTCGACGTGGGCCTCGGCTATCTGCGCCTCGGCCAGCCGGCGACGGAGCTGTCGGGCGGGGAGGCGCAGCGCATCAAGCTGGCGAGCGAGCTGCAGCGCGGGCGCCGCGGCCACACCCTCTACCTGCTGGACGAGCCGACCACCGGACTCCACCCGGCCGACGTCGAGGTGCTGATGGAGCGGCTGCACTCACTGGTCGACGCCGGTCACACGGTCGTCGTGGTGGAGCACGACATGACGGTGGTGGCGGGCGCCGACTGGGTGATCGACCTGGGCCCCGGCGGCGGTGACCGGGGCGGGCGGATCGTGGCGTCGGGGCCGCCGCAGCGGGTCGCCGCCGCGACGGGCAGCGCGACGGCGGCCTATCTGGCGCGGGTGATGCCTTGAAGGACGGTGCCGCGTGCCGCGCTCGGCCCACCGCGG
>NZ_JBLEBI010000132.1:0-19576 GCF_047340315.1 Streptomyces sp. AF1A | reverse complement strand
CCACGGCGACTTCCGGCTGCACATGGCGCAGCACATGCTCCTCGGCATGTACGCCCCGCTCGCCCTGGTGCTCGGCGCCCCCGTGACCCTTCTGCTGCGCACCCTGAGCGCCCGCCACGCCCGCCGCCTGACGGCGGTCCTGCACAGCCGCCCGGCCCGGCTGATCTGCAGCCCCGCCGTTGCCCTGGCGCTGTCCACGGGCGGCCTCGCGGCCTTGTACTTCACACCGCTCTACAACACCGCCATGGCCCACCCGGCCGGGCACTGGCTGCTGCACGCCCACTTCCTGCTGTCCGGCTTCCTGTTCGCCCACGTCATCGCGGGCCCCGACCCCCTCCCGGGCCGCCCCGGTGTCCGCACCCGCCTGGTGTGGCTCGGCGCCGCCATCGCCCTGCACGCCGTCGTCGCGCAGGTGATGTACGGCGGCTTCTGGGTCGACGTCCACGCGCCGATCCCCCAGGTGCAGGGCGGCGCTCAGATCATGTACTACGGCGGCGACATCGCCGAACTCCTGCTGGCCGCGGCCCTGGTGGCCACCTGGCGCCCCGAGCGCCGGGCTCCGGCCGCGGGGGGTGTCACAGGCCGGCGGTGGCCCTTCGCTGCGCCTGGTCGAACTCCGTCAGCGGGTCGCCGCCGGCCTGCCAGGGCCACGCGGTGACGACACCGCCGATGGCCTCGAAGACCGGACCCGCCTCACGTCTGCGGTCGGCGGCCATCAGCGCGTAGGCGAGGAGGTTGAGGTCGGCAAGGGCCCTGGCGTGGCGGAGGAATCCCGGTTGGGCCCAGGTGTGGGCCACGCGGTCGAGCGCCTGGGCGGCCATCGCGTGGGACCAGTGGTTGCGGGCCACCAGGGCTTCGAACCCGCCCCGGGCGAGGACGGAGTGGTACTGCATGACCTGGGCGGTGAGTTCCGTCGCCGCGCAGGGAGCGTTCGCGGGCATGCGGGCGGACAGGGCGTCCACGAACTCCAGGACCTGGATGCGCGTGCCCCCTTCCTCCGGGCTGAGGTAGCCCAGCATGCTCAGGTAGGCCTCGCGGTTCCAGCGGTCACGCGTGAGCACCTCGTTCCACACGCCGAACACCTGGGGCTGCTCCCAGCGTTGCAGGCGGGCCACCGCCAGGAGCGCCACCCAGGGCGTCGGGTCCTCCGGGGCCAGTTCGGCCGCCCGGAGACAGGTGTCGGTGGCGTCGCCCACGTCGTCCGGGCTCCCCTGCGAGCGGGCGCGCGCCACCTGCGCCCAGGCGTACAGCACGAGGGCGTCGGCGTTGTACGGCTCGCGCGCGGCCCAGGAGCGCGCCAGAGCCGATTCGGCCAGGAAGTCCGCCAGGACGCCCATGCGGTGGGTCCTGCGGTCCCAGTCGCCCGCGTCCTGGTCCAGGAGGCGGGAGATCTGCGCCACGCACAGGTCCGTCGTCGCGATCGTCCCGGTCCTGGTGGTCGCCAGCAGGGTCTTGAGCAGCCTGCCCAGGTCCTGGTCGTCGAGTTCCGGGGCGAGACGGGCCCGTCTGCGCCGACTTGAGAGAAAAGCCATGGGGGGAGGCTAGAGGCGGCTGGAATCCAGACAAGGTTTCCGCCAAGATCGTTATGGTTTACACGTATCACCTTGTGTTACCAGCCGGTACGGCACAGTGACCGTGCGGACGCTCTGCCGGCGCGGCAACGGATGCTCAGGTCGCCGACGTCGGCCGGCGTGAACGCGCCGGACCGGATGCCGCACCGCACCGGCCGCCCACGCGTGCAGCGAGCCTGCAAGGTCGGCGGCGAGGACGCGGGTGGGCTCGGCGCGCAGGGCATGGGCCCGCAGCTCCTGCCACAGCCGCCCTCGCTACCGGACGGCCGCTGCCGGTGGGCGTTCGCGCAGTGCGCCGTACCCGATGAAGTACGCGGGCAGGCGGCGTACCCACCGCGACTCGGCGAACAGGCGGACGACTCGCCGGGCCCGGTCCGCGCTGCCCAGGGGCGGCCTGCCCCGCAGGACGGGAGCGATGAAGCGGGCGTGGGCCATGCGTTGCAGCGTCTGCGTGGCGACCGTGGTGGGCAGGCGGCGGCGCTGGATGCCGCGCAGGTCGCGCGGGCGCACGGCGCCCCGGCCGAGTGGCCCGGCCAGGTGGCGGGCGGCGGCCACGGCGTCCTGCACCGCGAGGTTGATCCCGATGCCGAAGACCGGGGACATGGCGTGGGCGGCGTCGCCGATGCAGAGCAGGCCGGGGCGGTGCCAGCGGCGCAGGCGGTCCAGGCGCACGTCGAGGAGCTTGACGTCGTCCCACGAGCGCAGGGCGTGCGCACGGCCGGCGAGCCAGGGGGCGGCCGCGTCGAACTGGGCCTGGAAGCTGTCGAGTCCGGCTGCGCGGCGCCGGCTGTCGGTGCCCTTGGGGATGAGCGCGGCGCACTGCCAGTAGTCGCCGCGGTCGATCAGCGCGGTCAGGAAGCGTTCACCGGCGATGCCGACGAGTCCGCTGGGGTCGCCTTCGTGGCGTGGCACGCGGAACCACCAGGCGTCCATCGGGCAGGTATAGCCGTGCAGCCCCAGTTCCGGGCGGGAGCGGGCGAGCGATCCGCGGCCGTCGCAGGCGACGGTGAGCAGGGCGCGCAGTTCGCCGGCGCGGCCGTCGCGGGTGCGGTAGCGCACCCCGGTCACCCGCCCGGACTCGACGAGGAACGAGGTCGCCTCGGTGTTCATCCGCAGCCGGAACGACGGCTCGCGCGCGGCCTCGTCCGCCAGCAGGTCCAGCAGGTCCCACTGGGGCACCATCGCCACGTAGTTGTAGGGCTCGCGCAGCACGCCGAGGTCCCCGACCGTGACCATCGAGCGGCCGGCCCCGACCGGCAGCTGGACGGTGCGCACCCGGCGCTGCGGCAGCCGGGCGAAGCGCTCGGCCAGGCCCAGGTCGTCCAGCAGCGCCAGGGTCGAGGGGTGCACGGTGTCGCCGCGGAAGTCGCGCAGGAAGTCGCCGTGTTTCTCCAGCACGGTCACCGCGACGCCGGCCCGGGCGAGCAGCAGGGCGAGCACCATGCCCGCGGGCCCGCCGCCCACGACGCAGCAGGTGGTCTTCTCCATGGCGGTCCCGCCCCTCACGAGAGCAGTAATTCATCGAACGATGAAAATTATACCCCCACCGCTCCGGCGGTCCGCAGGTCGCGGTGGATCGGTGTCCGGGAGCCGGTCAGCGGCGCGCCGGTGCCGCCCCGCCCCGCCGCGACGATCTCCGCCGCGATCGACAGCGCGGTCTCCTCGGGCGTGCGGGCACCGAGGTCGAGGCCGATCGGGGAGCGCAGCCGGGCCAGCTCCCGCTCGCTCACGCCGTCCGCCCGCAGACGCCGGCCCCGGTCCTCGTGGGTGCGGCGCGAGCCCATCGCGCCGACGAACGCCACCGGCATGCCGAGGGCCAGCTTGAGCAGGGGCACGTCGAACTTCGCGTCGTGGTGAGCACGCACAGGACGGTGCGTGCGTCGGTTCCGGTGCGCCGCAGGTAGCGGTGCGGCCAGTAGACGACGACCTCGTCGGCGTCGGGGAAGCGGGCCCGGGTGGCGAAGACCGGGCGGGCGTCGCACACGGTCACGTGGTACCCGAGGAACTTGCCGGCCCGCGCCGGCGCCGAGGCGAAGTCCACCGCACCGAAGACGATCATGCGCGGCGGCGGCACGCTCGACTCCACCAGCAGGGTGAGGCCGCCGGGGCAGTGCGAGCCGTCGGCCGAGATCTCCACCGTGCCGGTGCGTCCGGCTGCCAGCGGGGCGCGAGCCTCGGCCGCCGCCGTACGGTCCAGGTCCACATGACCGCCGAGCGCGCCCTCGTGCGGGCCGTCGTGCCGCACCAGCAGCGCCCGGCCCAGCAGTTCGGCCGGGCCGCGGGCGACCCGGACCAGAGCCGCCGGCCGGCCCTGGGCGGCGTCCGCCACGGCCGACGCGAGGACCGGCCGGGCGGGCGCCCGGCCGGACACCGGCGTGACCAGCACCTCGATCGTGCCGCCGCAGGTCAGTCCGACGGCGAAGGCGTCCTCGTCGCTGTAGCCGAAGCGTTCCAGCACGCTCTCCCCGGTGCGCAGCGCCTCCCGGCACAGGTCGTACACCGCGCCCTCGACGCAGCCGCCGGAGACCGAGCCGATGACGGTGCCCGCACCGTCCACGGCGAGGGCGGCGCCGGGACCGCGCGGTGCGCTGCCGCCGACGGCCACCACGGTGGCGACGGCGAACTCCCGGCCAAGAAGGCCGGCGTCGGCCAGGGTACCTTCTACCGCAACTTCCCCAACCGCGAGGCACTCGTCTGGGAGATCTACCGGCACGAGATGCAGCAGGTCGCCGACAGCGCGGCCCACCTGCTCCGGACCCGGCCGCCCGAGCAGGCGCTGCGGGCCTGGATGGACGGGCTCTCGGAGTTCGCGATGGCCAAGGCCGGGCTGGCCGACGCGATCCGGCAGGCCACCGGCGCGCCGGGCGGCACGGCGAAGCCGGCCCATACGCCGGTGACCGAGGCGGCGGAGCTGCTGCTGCGCGCCAACGAGGAGGCCGGCACCATCCGGCCCGGCATCACCGCGGACGACCTCCTCCTCGCCATCGGGGGCCTGTGGCAACTCGACCCCCGCGACGACTGGCGGCCCCGCGCCACCCGCCTCCTGGACCTCGTCATGGACGGGATGCGCAGGGGGGCGCCGGGCCGGTGAGCGCCGCGCGGGGGCGTCGGCGGGCGGCACGAGCAGCCGATGTTCCGGGGCGATGCGGGGCGGAGCGGGGCGCGAACCCGTCCCTCGGCGACGCGGCACGCCTCTTCCGGGCAGGCCATCTGCGGTCCCTGCCCGGGCCGTTCACCGCCACGGGGCGCGGCGTCCCCGGCCCGTCGCCCTCGGGCATCACCGGCTCGATCCGGGGCACCCGGAGGACAGGAGCTTTCCTCGACAGGAGGCGCGTCATGATCGCCCTCGGCATCATCCTGCTCATCATCGGATTCCTCACCGGGGTATCCATCCTGTGGACCATTGGCATCATCCTGCTGGTGGTCGGCGCGATTCTGTGGATCCTGGGGTCGATGGGCCACGCGGTCGCCGGCCGGCGGCACTACTGGTGACCATCTGACTCCCCCTCCTGGTCGCCGGGGTGGAACCTCCGGGCTCGCGTCCGGGAAGCGGCGGTGCAGGTCCGCGGTGTCCCTGCACACGGCCGCGTGACGCGCGCCGGCCCCGGCGGCCTCGGCGATACTGGACGCGGGCCCGACCCGGCGCGCACGTCCGCCCGGTGGCGAAACCGTCCGCCAGGCGGGAACATGCCGCTGAGTGGAGCAATCACCGGTATGCCGTCAGCCCGCGCACGAGGCTGGAACTCCTGGCGAGGCCGTGTGACAGGAGTCCGAGTGGGAAGACCACGTCGCAGACCGGGGGTCGGCACTGCCACGCGGGCCGGGCTGCCGGCGCCTCCGCTGTGGATGCGCTGGCTGCCGGTGCTGTATGTCGCGGGCGTCCTGGTCATCGAGCCTCTCACGCCCGTGGAGTGGCCGGTGAGCTTCCTGCTGGTCGCCCTGCCGCTGGTGACCGGCTTCGCGTACGGCCCCGCCGGCGTCGCCGGCGCCACGGTGTTCGCCGTGGTCTTCGAAGGCGTGCTGGCCGGCACGCCCTGCTGCGCGGGCCGGTCGGTCGGCTACCTGTGGGACCGCCACTACATCGCCGACTACGTCTGCACCGCCCTGGTGGGGGCGCTCGGCACGATCCTCGCCGCCAACCGCATCCGGCGCGAACGCACGCTCGCCGACGTACGGTTCGTGGCCGAGATCGCGCAGCGCGTCGTCCTGCGCCCGGTTCCGCACCGGATCGGCAACCTGCTCCTGGAGAGCCTCTACCTCTCCGCCGCCGCGGAGGCACGCATCGGCGGTGACCTCTACGAGGCCGTGCCCACCAGGTACGGGATCCGGCTGCTCATCGGCGACGTCCGCGGCAAGGGGCTGCTCGCGGTGGAGACCGCCGCCACCATGATCGGCGCGTTCCGCGAGGCCGCGCACGACGAACCCGACCTGCTGGCCCTGGCCGACCGCCTGGAGCGGAGCATGAGCCGCAGAGCGCAGCAGCTCGGCGGGAACGAGACGATCGAGCGGTTCATCACCGCGGTCTTCGCCGAGATCCCCGCCGAGGGCGGGCTCGTCCGCGTCCTCAACTGCGGCCATCCGCCCCCGCTCCTCATCCGCCCCGGCGAGGTGCGCGAGCTGGACAGCGGGCGGCCGTCACCCCCGCTGAACCTGGGCATGCTGGGCGGGGAGCCGCACCATGTCGACACCTACCCCTTCCGGCCCGGCGAACAGCTGCTGCTGTACACGGACGGCGTCACGGAGACGCGGGACGCGGCCGGCACGTTCTATCCCCTGGTCGACCGCCTGCGTTCCTGGGGCTGTCCGGCCCCCCACAACCTGCTGGAACGCCTCCACGACGACCTGCTGGAGTTCAGCCCCACGGGGCTGCAGGACGACACGGCGGCGCTCGCCGTCGCCCTGGTCGCCGACGAGCCGTCAGCGCGCACCGCGCCGTCCGCGCCGTCGACGGCGGCCGGATGAGGCCGCCTCAGAACGCGGTGTGCGCGACCCAGAGGTCCAGGGTCTCGGCCCGGCCCGAGACGTCGAAGGCGGGCTCCTGGGGGGAGCGGCGCCCGTAGAGCAGCAGCAGGAGATCGGCCGCCTGCCCGTGCACGGCCACCGTGTCCCGGCCGCCCTCCGCCGCGGCGCGGTCGGCCGGCCCGAGCAGGCGGAAGCCGTCCGGATCCAGCCGCACCCGCCACTCCTCGCCCGCCGCCCCGGCCGAGCCCGTGCACCGGAACGCGACGATCTCGCCGGTGCCGCGCAGCTTCTGCACGCCCGGGGCGAAGAGGCCCGCGTGGGGCAGGTTCACGAGGAACTCGTCCACCCCGTCGGCCGCCAGCACGGGATCGATGGCGGACTCCCGGCCGACGGCCCGCTCGGCGTCCACCCGGTGCACCAAGGTCTCGAAGAGCATGCGGCGGGCCCAGAAACGGGCGTGCCGGTCCTCGCCCCAGGCCCACATCGCCGTCCCGGGATCCGTGTCCCGCAGCACGGCCGCCACGCCGGGCACGCCGGCCGCCACCCAGTCGGCGAGGTCCCGCGGGTCCTGCGGCAGGCCCAGCTCGATGTCGCGGCTGCGCGGGGGCTCCTGCACCCGCTGGGTCAGCAGGGTGCAGAACCAGCGCTGCAGCGCCCCGACGTGCCGGGTGAGGTCGGCGAGCGTCCATTCGGGGCAGGAGGGCACGGCGCTCGCGGGGTCGGCGCCCGCGACCGTTTCGGCGAAGCGCAGGGTCTCGCGTTCGACTGCCGCGCGGTAGGTGTCGTAGGGCAGGGGATGCCCCGCCGTGGTGGTCACTGCCATCGGCTGCCGCCGTTCTGTGCTCGGCCCGGATTCGGTCGTGATCAGTCTGGCCGCTGAAGTGCACTCGAAGGCAAGTCGCCGGCGTCGGTGCCCGGCGCGGCCGGCTCAGGGCAGGTCCTGTTCGGCCCAGATGACCTTTCCGTCGCCGGTGTACCGGGCGCCCCAGCGGTGCGAGAGCTGGGCGACCAGAAACAGCCCGCGGCCTCCCTCGTCCGTGCTGCGGGCGTGCCTGAGCCGCGGAGCCGTGCTGCTGCCGTCGGCGACCTCGCAGGCCAGGCGGGTGTCACGGACGAGCCGCAGCCGGATCGGCGGGGTGGCGTAGCGGATCGCGTTGGTGACGAGCTCACTGACGAGGAGTTCCGTCGTCATGGCCAGTTCCGCGAGGCCCCAGTCCGCGACCTGGCGCATGGCCAGGGCCCGGACCTCACCGACGGCGGCGGGGTCCGCCGGTACGTCCCAGGAGACGACGCGGTCGGCGCCCAGCGCGTGGGTGCGGGTCAGCAGCAGCGCGATGTCGTCGGGCTGCGGCACGGGGACGAGCTGCTGCACGGCGCGTGTGCACAGCGCGTCCAGGTCCGCCCCGTTGCGGGCGAGGATCTCCCCGAGCCGCGTCATGCCGCGCTCGAGGTCGCCTTCCCCCTCGATCAGGCCGTTGGTGTAGAGGCCGAAGAGGCTGTTCTCGGCCAGCTCGATCTCGGCGGCCTCGAAGGCCAGCCCGCCCAGCCCGAGCGGGGGCCCGGCGGGGATCTCCGGGAAGGAGGCGTGCCCGTCCGGTGCGACGACCACGGGGGGCGGGTGGCCGGCCCGGGCCATCGCGCACCGCCCGGTGACGGGGTCGTAGACGGCGTAGAGGCAGGTCGCGCCGAGGAAGGTGGCCGAGGCGCGGTCGCCATCGCCGGCGACGGCCTCCTCGTCGCTGAGCCGCAGCACCAGGTCGTCGAGGTGGGCCAGCAGCTCGTCGGGCGGCAGCTCCATGTCGGCCAGGGTCTGGACCGCGGTGCGCAGCCGGCCCATGGTCGCCGCGGCGCTGATGCCGTGGCCCACCACGTCCCCGACGACGAGGCCGACGCGCGCGCCGGACAGGGGGATCACGTCGAACCAGTCGCCGCCGACACCGCCGGTCGGGTCGGCCGGCAGGTAGCAGGAGGCCACGTCCAGCGCGGTGCCACCCGTCACGGCGGGCGGCAGCAGGCTGCGCTGCAGGGTGACCGCCGCCGTGTGCTCCCTGGTGTAACGGCGGGCGTTGTCGACGCACACCGCCGCACGTGCCACCAGCTCCCGGGCCAGCAGGACGTCGTCGGGCCCGAAGGAGACCGGGTTCGCCGTGCGGGCGAAGGTGGTGAGGCCGAGGGGGGTGTTGCGCGCCCGCATCGGCACGGCGATCAGCGAGTGCATGCCGAACTCGCGGATGCGGGCCGCGCGCAGAGGCTCCACGGAGACCCACGGGCCCTGCGACGGGTCGAGGACCGGGACGAGGAGCGGCTCGCCCTTGACGAGCATGGTCACGTCGTAGGGCGGCGGGAGGAAGCCCACTCGGTCGCCGACCTGGAACGCGGCCTCCGGGCAGCCCTCCCGCAGCGAGCGCAGGGCGGCCCGGCGCATCGCGGGCCGGGCGGGCGCCGGTCCGGCGTCGGTCAGCCACGCGCCGTGGCCCTCGGTGCTGAGCACGGGTTCCAGCAGGTCGACGGTGACGAAGTCGGCGAAGCGGGGGACGGCGAAGCCGGCCAGCTCCTCGGCCGTGCGCGCCACGTCCAGCGTGGTGCCGATGTTGGTGCCGGCCTCGTTGACCAGCGTCAGGAGCTGGCGGGCGGTCCACCGCTCGGTGACGTCCAGGACCATGTAGCAGACGCCGGTGATGGTGTTGTCGGCGTCCACGAGGGGGAAGAACGACGCCGAGTAGGCGTGTCGGCGGTGCGGGTCCGCCCAGCTCCACCCCGCGTACTCGTAGTCGGTCACCGGCACTCCGGTCGTGAGGACCTTGCTGATCAGCTTCTCCAGGGCCTCCGCCTGCAGCCCGGGCAGCAGTTCGCTCAGCCGCCGGCCCAGCCGCTGCTCCCGGGGGACCCCGCCGAGCCGTTCCAGGGTGTCGTTCAGCCACACGTACCGCAGTTCGGGGTCCATGACGGCCATGCCGATCGGCGAGCGGGTCAGGAACCCCTCGAGGACGGACTCGCCCACCGTCCACTGCTGCCGCTGTTCCCGGGCCGACACCAGGAAGCACTCCAGCTCGCCGATGCGGAAGGACGGCGAGATGCGCACCTGGATGTCGAGGCGGTGGCCGTCACGGTGCCGTGCGCGGATCAGTCCGCTCCAGCCGTTGCCGGAGCGGCAGCGCTGCGCGATGGCGCTGACGCGGGAGGGATCCTCGGGCATGGCCAGCAGGCGCGTCACCGGGCGGCCGACGACCTCCGCGGCGGGGAGGCCGAGCAGTGCTTCGGCGCTGCGGGTCCAGCCGACCACGACGCCGTCCTTGGATATCACCGCGACCGCGTCGGAGGACGCGTCCAGGAGTTGCCCCGATCCCCTGGACGAGGAAGCGGCCATGTGCTTTCCAGCAGGTTCCATCAGCTCCACCCTTACACCACTATTGTCCCGTTCGGCCGTTCGAGCCGCTCGGGCACCGCGGGACCGGCACGGTGCGGTTGGGGCACGCGGAGTGCCGGGGGCAGCATGGAAGGACCGGTCGGTGGCACTCCGTCGCACGACCGGACCGGCCGGCCGACCGGCCGGTGGAGGTGGATCCGGGATGGCAGTGGAATCCTTCGAAGCCGACCACGACGGGCAGGGGCCCGAACTGCCCCGGTCGACCGGACTGCTGGACATGCTGAGCGTGGCCGCCGTGGCGCTCGACACCAGCGGGCGCGTCGTCTTCTGGACGCCCCAGGCCGAGGATCTCTTCGGCTACTCCGCGCAGGAGGCCCTCGGCAGGCACGCGGCGCGCCTGCTCGTCCACCCCGACCACTTCCAGGCCGTGACCAGCCTGTTCGCGGAGGTGCTGGAGACCGGCCGGGGCTGGGCCGGGGCGTTTCCCGTGCGGCACAAGGACGGCAGCAGCCGGCTGACGGAGTTCCGCACCATGCGGCTGCTGGACGACGTCGGGGACGTGTACGCCCTGGGCATCGCGGCCGACCACTCCCTGCTCCAGCGCGTCGAGACCGACCTGGCCCTGTGCGAGCAGCTGATCAACCAGTCCCCCATCGGGCTGGCCCTGCTCGACCCGGAGCTGCGGTTCCGGCTGGTCAACCCGGCGCTGGAGCGCATCGACGGCATCCCGGCCGAGGACCACATCGGCCGCCATCTGCGCGAGACCCTGCCCTTCTCCGACGTCGGTACCGTGGAGGCCGCGCTGCGCCAGGTGCTCACCACCGGGACCCCGCTGCTGGACCAGTTCCACGTGGGCCATTCGGCGGCCGACCCCGACCGCGAGCGCGCCTGGTCGCTCTCGTTCTACCGCCTGCAGGATCCCGGCGGCCGGGTCCTGGGCGCGGCCGCCTCCGTCGTGGACGTCACCGAGCGGCACTCCGCGGCCGGCGAGGCCGACCGGGCACGGCGGCGCCTGGCCCTGATCGCCGAGGCCTCCACGCGGGTGGGCACCACGCTGGACGTGGAGCAGACCGCGAGCGAGCTGGCGGAGATCGCCGCGCCGGCGCTGGCCGACGTGGTCGCCGTGGACATCCTCGACTCCGCCCTGGCCTGCCGTCGTATGACCCGGCCCGACAACGGCCCGGAGCAGTTCCGGGCTCTGGCGCTGAAGGCCGCCCAGCCCACCGTGGCCGTGCGCGCCGCCGACCCGCCCGGCGATCTCGCCACGTACGACGGCGACCGCCTGGTCACCCTGTGCGTCCACACCGGCCGGCCGGTGCTGGTCCGGCACGTCGGCCCCCGCGATCTGCCCCGGATCGCCCGGGACACCCAGGCGGGTGCCCTGCTGGCCCGCGCGGGCTTCCACTCCTATCTCGCCGTGCCGCTGATCGCCCACGGCGAGGTGCTCGGCGCCCTCGATCTCAAGCGCACGGACAATCCGGCGCCGTTCGACGAGGACGACGTCGTACTGGCCGCCGAGCTGGCCGGCCGGGCGGCCGTGGCCATCGACAACGCCCGCTGGTTCCAGAGCGTCCGCAACACCGCCCTCACCCTGCAGCGCAGCCTGCTGCCGGAGCACTCGACGCACCACCCGGGTCTCGAGGTGGCCTCCCGCTATCAGCCCGCGCAGGCCACCAGCGAGGTCGGCGGCGACTGGTACGACGTGCTGCCCCTGGACGACGACAAGACCGCCCTGGTGGTGGGCGACGTGATGGGCAACGGCATCGACGCCGCCGCCACCATGGGCCGGCTGCGCACCGCCACGTGCGCCTACGCCGATCTCGACCTGGCTCCCGCCGAGGTGCTGGAGCACCTGGACCGGGTCACCTGCGGCCTGGAGCACTACATCGTGACCTGCCTGTACACGGTGTACGACCCGCACACCCGGCGGTGCAGCATCGCCAACGCCGGGCACATGCCGCCCGCCCTGGCGCGCCCCGGAGAGCCGCCCGCGCTGCTCGATCTGCCCACCGCGGCGCCGCTGGGCGTCGGCGGCATCGGATTCGGGGCCAGCACGGTCGAACTGCGCCCCGGGGACCTGCTGGTCCTGTACACCGACGGCCTGGTCGAGACCCGTCACCACCCCATCGACGACCGGCTGAACGTCCTGCTGGGCTTCCTCGACGAGCCCGCGCGGCCGCTGGAGGAGACCTGCGACGTCCTGCTGCACGGCCTGCGCCACCCCGACGACCACGACGACGTGGCGCTGCTCGTCGCACGCGCCCTGTAGGCGGACACCGCCTTTTCAGTCCCTCCACAACCGGGCATTGTTGTGGACATGATGATCCGGTCCGCCACCCGCCGCCTGGCCGTCGCCGTCACGGGCCTGCTGCTCGTCGCCACCACGGCCGTCCGGGCGTCCGCCGCCCCGCCGTCCGCCCCGCCCACCCCGCCGCCCGCCGGGGCCACGGAGCCGGCGGACTGGTCCCCGCCCCTTTCGACCCGGGGCCGCTACGTCGTCGACGCCCAGGGCGACCGCTTCCGCCTGAAGGGTGCCAACTGGGACGGCGCGCAGGGCTCATGGACCGGCAGCGGCAGCGTCACCGATCCCGCCAACCACCACGCCGGCCAGGACTCCCACGGCATCCCGCTCGGCCTCGACCGCACACCGCTGCCCCGACTGCTCGCCGATTTCCACGAGTTGGGGATCAACACCATCCGGCTGCCGTTCTCCAACGAGATGATCCACAGCACGACGCCGGTGCCCGACAGCGCCGTGGCGGCCAACCCCGATCTGCGCGGCAGGACACCACTGCAGGTCTACGACGCGGTGGTCGCGGCGCTCAGCGCGAGCGGGTTCGCGGTCGTCCTCAACAACCACACCAACACCTCCCGCTGGTGCTGCGGCCTCGACGGCAACGAGCGGTGGAACAGCAGGCAGTCCACCCGGCAGTGGGCGGACGACTGGGTGTTCATGGCCCGCCGCTACGCCTCCGTGCCGCGTGTGGTCGGCGCCGACCTGTACAACGAGGTCCGCCGCGACCTGACGGACGACCCCAACTGGGGCCTGGGAGACGACCACGACTGGTACGCCGCCGCGCAGCTCGCGGCCGACCGCATCCTCACCGAGGCGAACCCGCGCCTGCTCATCGTCATCGAGGGCATCAACTGGACCGGGCTGCCCGTGGACGGCCTCCCGCACGGCCGGCCGGTGCTCACCCCCGCCCGCACGCTCTCGCACACCCTGGTCGACGCCCACAAGCTGGTCTACTCGGCGCACTTCTACGGCTACACCGGCCCGCACCACAGCGGAGCCACCGGTCTGGGCGAGACCCACGACGCCCGCTACCAGGACCTGACGCGCGAGGAGCTGGCCGCGGCCCTGGACGACGAGGCGTTCTTCGTGGAGGAGACCGGCCGGCACTACACCGCACCCGTCTGGGTCAGCGAGTTCGGCATCGGGGCCGGCGAGACCAACCAGGCGGCGCGCGGCTGGTTCGGCACCATCACCGACTATCTCGCCGACCACGACGCCGACTTCGCGTTCTGGCCGCTGGTGGGCTTCGAGGGGCACGACGACTGGGCACTGCTGCGCTACGACGCCGCCGGTCACCGCTCCGGCATCCTCGACCCCGGCGACTGGCGCGGCGCGGCCTGGCGGCACCTGATGACCACACCGGGGAAGACGGGTCCCGTGGAGTCCGTGCCCACCTGGCGCATGCTCGGCACCGACCACGGTGACACGGTGGAGTCCCTGCGCGTACGGAGCACCGGGGACTGGGACCCGGGGGCGTACAAGGCCGCTTGCCCCGACGGGCTGCGGCTCGCCGGCCTCAGCCACACCGGCGGCCGCGGCCTGTGCACCGACGCCGGCGCGCCGGACCTGAGCTCCTCCGACGGGGCCCCGGCGGTCGTCAAGGACGAGCGCTACGTCCCCGCCGGCGGCGACTGGGCGTCCGGGTACACCAAGTTCCAGTGCCCCGCCGGGGACTTCCTCCTCGGCTACAGCGAGCGCGGCGCGCGCGTCTCGGCGGCCCTGTGCGTGCCGGCACGCGGCGCACTGTCCGGAACCGGGCGGACCGTCTGGTTCGACCGGTCCGACAACCGCCCCGCCGACGCGCCCGGCGCCGACTTCGCCCACGGCGCCTACAAGGGTCAGTGCGACACCGGCGAGTACGCCGCCGGCATCGCCTTCACCACACGCCTCGGCAGCAGCCCCGGACCGGCGGCCCTGTTGTGCCGCGCACTGCCCGGCCCGAGCCGGCAGCCCGGAGTCCGGCGTCCCGAGCGGCCCGCCTCCACAGTCCGGTAACGATCGCGCTGCGAATGCCCCACAGCTACATGGAACATACATACGATCCGATGCATGAACAGAGCTGCGAAGATCGGCCTCGCCGGTACATGCACCGCGCTGCTCGTCATGGGGGGAATCGGCGCCTTCAACCTCATGCACGCGCTCACGTCCGACGGGACGGACGACAGCCGGACCACGGCGGCGCGCGGTTTCGACCCGTCGTCGGTGTCGAGTGAGCCACCGTCCGACGCCGAGGCGGTCAAGCTCACCCGGGCGTTCCTGGACCACTGGTCCGGACAGCACCTCGACGTCGCGGCCGCGGACACCGACGCGGCGGACACCGCCGCCCAGGCCCTCAAGGGGTACCAGGACGGGCTGCACCTGAAGAAGCTGACGTTCGGCGACGTCCGGTCGGCGGGCCCGTCGACCGTGACGGCCGGGGCCACCAAGGTGAGCTTCACCGTCACCGCCGACGTGACGGGGGGCACCTGGAGCTATACGAGCGCGGTCGCCGTACGGAAGAGCACGAACGGCCGGTCGGCGGTGCACTGGAACAACTCGGTGCTCTACCCGGGCCTGGGGGACGACCAGTCACTGACCGCGGGCAGGCTTCCGGCCGGCGCGACCGCGGCGAAGGTCGTGGCGAGCGACGGCAGGACGGATCTGTCGACCTTCGCCTCCCTGCGCGACATCGCGGCGACGATCCGGCAGCACGCCAAGCCGGCCGGGGGCACTCCCGGCAGCGGCGTGGCCGTCGTCGACGGCGAGGGCGCGGGCGTCAAGACGCTGAAGGTCTTCAAGAAGGGGCGCGCGCCGGTCATCAGAACCACCATCGACGCCCGGCTCCAGGCCGTGGCGGAGAGCGCGGTGAAGGATGCTCATCTGCAGGGCAAGCCCGCGGGGTCCGTGGCCCTCGACTGGAGCAACGGCCACATCCTCTCCATCGCGCACACCGGCGCGGACGGGGACATCGCCATCAACGGCATCAAGTCACCGGGCTCCACGATGAAGATCATCACGTCGGCGGCCCTCTTCGACCGGGCGGGCCTCACCGCGAGCAGCCCCGCGCCGTGCAGCGACTCGCTGATGGCCAACAGCCAGCTGTTCCACAACGACCCGGGGGTCAGGGCCAACCCGCGGTCCACCCTCGCGCAGGCGTTCACCGTGTCGTGCAACACCTCCTTCATCAAGGACGGGTTCCACTACCTCGTGCACGACGGGGACGCCTCCGCCCTGCACGACGAGGCCGTGAACGTCTTCGGCATGGGCAGCTGGTCCATCGGCGGCGGCGTCGCCACCACCGACCCCAGCATTCCGCCGGACGCGCAGGGCGGTGACCAGGCGGCCCAGTTCATCGGCCAGGGCAAGGTGACGGCCACACCGCTGTTCATGGCGTCCGTGGCGGCGACCGTGCGCAACGCCGGCTTCGAGCAGCCCGTCATCCTGCCGGGCCAGCACCAGGACACCGCACCGCAGCGCATCTCCGCCCGCACCGCGGGATACCTGCAGTCGATGATGCGCGGCGTCGCCACCGGCGGCACCGCGGCTCCACGGCTGGGCGGCCTCGTCGGCGTCGGCGCCAAGACGGGCACGGCCGAGGAGGGGGACCACACCAACGGCTGGCTGACCGCGTACAACTCCCGTATCGCGGTCGCGGCCCTCGTCGAGGGCGGCCGCTCCGGCGTGGACTCCGCCGGCTACGTCGTACGCCGGCTGCTGACCGGCAACTGACGTCCGCACGTCCGGCCCGGCGCGCGGTGGCCGGGCCGGACGTGCATGCCGGACTCCTCGACGCGGGGGATCGATTCCTTTCCGCGGCAGCCGAGTTGGCGTGCTGAGCGGTCGCGGCGGAACGTACGCACCCTGATGCCCGTCGTCAGATTTGTGCCCTTCGGCTCACGAAAAGCTCGGCAGATGTGGGGACTTGTCGGATGGCCGATCCCGGTCGGTGCGGGAGCACGGCTCATTGACAGCAGGGGGAGACGGGGCCAACGTTCCCGGGCGTACGGCCTGTTGACCCGCACCAGCGTTGTCGGAGCCTCGCGAATCCGCCTCTTCCGCCTCGATCAGCCTGCCTGACCGAAGGGACAAGGTCACCATGGCGCGACTGACAGGACCCCTCGCACGACCTCTCTCCCTGCTGACCGCCGGTGCCCTGAGCGTGGCCCTCGGCGCCGTTCCGGCCCGCGCCGCGACGACCGCGCCCGCGCCCGCGCCCGTGACGGATCCGGCCGCCCTCGTCGACCCGTTCATCGGGACCGCGAACGCGGCCGACGACTTCCCCGGGGCCGACACCCCGTTCGGGATGGTCCAGTGGAGCCCCGACACGCCGCACCGGCCCTACGGCGGCGGTTACGCCTACGGCGACTCCTCCATCACCGGCTTCAGCCTGACCCACATCGCCGGGCCGGGCTGCCGCGCCGCAGGCGACATCCCGGTGCTGCCGACCGTCGGAGCGCTCGACACCGGCGCCACGGCCGGGTTCTCGCACGCCCACGAGGCCGCCTCCGCGGGGTCGTACACGGTGTCCCTGGACAACGGAGTCAGGACGGAGCTGACCGCGACGACACGCAGCGGGATGGCGCGGTTCACCTTTCCCGCCACCGGCCGGGCGAACCTGCTGTTCAAACTGACCGGCAGCCAGGCCGGCGACTCCGCGACCCGGTTCACCGTGGTGAACGACCACGAGGTCAGCGGCCAGGTCACCAGCGGCAACTTCTGCGGCACCCACAACGCCTACACCGTCCACTTCGACATGCTCTTCGACCGGCCGTTCGAGCACGCCGGCACGGTAGCGGCCACCGCCGCCGTCCCCTCCACTCCCCCGGCCGCCGCCTCGCCCAACGCCCCGGAGGCGCCCGACAAGCCGGTGCCGCACGGGACCCTCCCCCGTACCGGGCACGCCTTCACACCACGGGCGACCGGGAGCGACGGCTACGTCACCTTCGACACCACCGGCCGCCGGGCCGTCCAGGCCAAGGTCGGCCTGTCCTACGTGTCGGTCGCCGACGCGGTGGGCAACCGCCGGGCGGAGAACCCCGGCTGGGACATCGGCCGCGTGCGCGGCGCCGCGCACCGCAGCTGGACCTCCCTGCTCGGCCGGGTACGGATCGCCGGCGGCACCCGCAGCCGGCAGACCGTCTTCTACACGGCGCTCTACCACGCGCTGCTGCATCCGAACGTCATCAGCGACAGCAACCGCCGCTACCCCGGCTTCGACGGCACCACGCACACGGTCGACAAAGGCCACCGCGCCGCCTACGCCAACTACTCGGGCTGGGACGTCTACCGCTCACAGGCCCAGCTCGAGGCGCTCCTGGCGCCGCAGGTCGCCTCCGACACCGCCCAGTCGATGGTCGACGCCCACCGCCAGACCGGCCGCTTCCCCAAGTGGTCCGAGAACAACGGCGAGACCTACGTCATGGTCGGCGACCCGGCGGACGAGATCCTCGCCGACTACTACGCCTTCGGCGCCCGGCACTTCGACACGGCCACCGCGCTGCGGGCCATGGTCGCCGAGGCCACCGCCCCGAACAACGACCGGCCGGGGCTGAACCACCTGGAGCAGCTCGGCTGGCTTCCCCGCAACGGCACCTACGGCTGCTGCAACTACTACGGACCGGTCTCCACCACGCTCGAGTACGACTCGGCCGACTTCGCCGTCTCCGCCCTCGCCGGGGCCCTCGGCGACCGTGCCGATCAGCGCACGTTCGTCGACCGCGCACAGAACTGGCGCAATCTCTTCCACTTCGGCAGCGGCTTCGTCCAGCCGCGTGACGCCTCGGGCACCTGGACGGCCGGGTTCTCGCCGACCTCGGGCCGGTACTTCGTCGAGGGCGACTCCTGGCAGTACACCCCGATGGTGCCGTTCAACCTGCACGGACTGGCCACCGCCATCGGCGGCGACGCGGCCCTGGCCGCCTTCCTCGACACCGATCTGTCCTCGCTGACCGGCGCCGGCGGCCACGCGAACCTGGGCAACGAGCCCAGCCTGAACATCCCCTGGGAGTACGACTACATCGGCCTCCCGTACCGGACCCAGCAGGTCGTCCGCCGGATCCAGGACCAGATCTGGACCGACGGACCCGCGGGGCTGGCCGGCAACGACGACCTGGGCGAGATGAGCTCGTGGTTCGTGTGGTCCGCGCTCGGCATGTATCCCGAGACCCCCGGCACCGCGGACCTGGCCCTGGGCAGCCCGCTCTTCCCCCGTGCGGTCGTCACCCTCCCCTCCGGGCACACCCTCACGATCGACGGCCTCGGCGCCGCGGACGACGCGCCGTACGTCCGGTCGGCCACGTGGCACGGCACGCCCTGGAACAGGGCCTACGCCCCCGCCGGCGCGCTCACCGGCGGAGGGACGCTCACCTTCGTCCTCGACACCTCGCCCCATCGCTCGTGGGCATCCGCCGCGTCGGCCGCCCCGCCGTCCTACCCCGGGGCGCCGGCCTGCACCGACGTGGGCACGTCCAGCGACTCCGCGGCGTCCTCGGCCGACTTCGACGGCGCCGGCCACAGCTACTCCGCGCAGGCCCTGGCCGGCGCGGGCGTCACCCCCGGCGCGCGGATCACCGCGGCCGGCACGGCGTTCACCTGGCCCCGCGTCGCGCCCGCGCATGCCGACAACTACGAGGCGAACGGCCAGACGGTGCGGGTGTCCGGCTCGGGGTCCCTGTCCTTCCTGGGAGCGGCGAACAACGGCCCGTCCTCGGGCACGGCGCAGGTCACCTACACCGACGGCACGGCCCAGGAGGTCCCCGTCCGCTTCTCCGACTGGACGCTCAACGCCGGCCGCTCCATCCCGCTCGCCGACAACACGGTCGCGGTGACCACCGCCTACCGCAACCACTCCGGCACCGCCCGCGACGTCGTCACGACGTACGTCTTCGCCACCGCGCCGGTGCCGCTGGGCGCGGGCAAGAAGGTCGCAAGCGTCCGTCTGCCGTCCGACGTCGACCGCGGAGGCCTGCACGTGTTCGCGCTCGGCTTCGGCCCCGGCCCGACGTCCTGACGTCCGGGTGCGCATGAGGTGTCCGGGGAATCTGCGCAGGAGTCCCACACAGGCTGCACACAGGCTTTCGATCGTCCCGTTAGCGTGACTGGCCGCTCGATCCTCGTGCGAGCGTGACCAGGCCGCGGCCCGCCAGGGGCCGACGGCGCAGTCGACCCAGGAAGACCGGAAGAAGCAGATGGACTACTGCTCCGCGTGCCGTCGGTACCTCAACGGCGCCTTGGTGTGCCCCGGATGCGGCGCCTACGCCCCGGACATCGCACCGCCCGGCAGCCTGGGGCACACGGGTCCCCGCCCGGAGCCGACGGCCGCCACGGCCGGCTGGGAGTCCGTCACCCCGGCCCCGTGGCCGGACCGGCCGACGCCCGCCGCGGCACGGCTGCGGCCCGCGC